>CAIQWF010000019.1 GCA_903875455.1 uncultured Pseudomonadota bacterium | reverse complement strand
GGTGCTCGACGTGGGTTGCGGCACAGGTTTTTTGACTGGTGAATTAGTTAAATTGGCCAACATTGAACATGTAATTGGTTTGGATATTGCATTGCCGATGTTGCGAACCACACAGCAAAAAGTTGGAATCAAGAATCTGTCATTATTATGTGCTGATGCTGAGCGATTACCTTTAGCAGAGCAGGCCGTAGATCATATTGTTTCTAATTTGGCTTTACAGTGGTGCGAAGATTTAAGCGGTGTTTTTGCAGATTTCAAACGGGTGTTAAAACCTGGCGGAGAGTTATTATTCTCAACTTTTGGAACACAAACTTTGCAGGAATTGAAAGCTGCTTGGGCAAAAGTCGATAATTATAGTCATGTTAATGATTTTTATAGTGAAATTGAGGTAGCCGAGTTTTTACAACAAGCAGGTTTTAAGCAGATTAATGTTGAATCAAAAGTCTATCGTTCTCAGTATGAATCAGTGTTTGACTTAATGCACCAGTTAAAAGCGATTGGCGCCCATAATGTGAGTAGTCGGCGCAGAAAAACCATGACCGGCAAGGCGAAGTTGCAGTCCATGGTTAATGAATATGAGGTTTTGCGTAACGATGGCTTAATTCCGGCAACATTTAATATTATTACGGTGACAGCGCGAGCATAGATAATGGAGCAGGGTTTTTTTATTACCGGTACCGATACGAACGTCGGTAAAACCTGGGTGACTGTAACTTTGATGCGTTATTTTCAAGCGTTGGGTAAAACAGTGGTTGGCATGAAACCAGTGGCTTCCGGCTGTGAACTGATAGATGGAAAGTTGCGCAATGAAGATGCTTTATTGTTGCAAGAAAATGCTTCTGTATCTGTGGGTTATGATTTAATTAATCCCTTTGCTTATCAGCAACCTGTTTCTCCGCATCTTGGTGATACAAGTAATCCGGTTGACCTTAATAAAATTTCCGCAGTTTTTGAAGTATTAAAACAAACAGCTGAAATTGTATTGGTAGAAGGGGTAGGAGGCTGGCTAGTGCCGTTAAATCATCAGGGCGATGATGTTCAAGCCTTGGCTGGAAGATTAAAGCTACCAGTGATTATGGTGGTTGCAATGCGGTTAGGCTGTATTAATCATGCGCGATTAACTTATCAGGCCATTGTTGGCTCTGGATTAACTTGTGCAGGTTGGTTGGCAACATGCGTTGACCCGGAAATGCAAAAACTAGATGAAAATATTCAAACACTACAGTTATTGATAAACGCGCCATTATTAGGGATTTTCCCTTATTCCAAAACAGCTGATTTTAAGTTATTCGTAAAAACCATTGATTTAATGGGTTATATAAAGACATAATATCAGCGTGGTTTATAAAAATTATTTTGAGGAGAGAATTATGGCTGCTAATAAAACTGTAACGGGTGTGGAGATTGAATGGAGCGGTACAATTGTCAGTGAAACGGACTTACTGGGTAATATCACCATGGCAAATGATGTATTTGTAAATGTTTCAGGTTATACCGAAGCAGAATTAATGGGTGCACCGCATAGTATTTTGCGTCATCCAGATATGCCACGTTGTGTTTTTAAGTTGCTTTGGGATACTTTAAAAGCAGGAAAACCAATTTCTGCGTATGTGATAAACCGCACCAAAAATGGCGATGGTTATTGGGTGCTTGCGACAGCAACTGTGAAGGCTGACGGCTCAGGCTATCGTTCAGAAAGAGTGGTACCAAAAAAATCAGTGGTGGAGGAGGTTATTAAACCACTGTATAAATCGTTACTGGATGAAGAAAAGAAAGTTGGCGGCAATGCAGGGATGGAAAGTTCTTTTAATATGGTATTGAATTTGCTGAACGAAAAAGGGATTAGCTATGATGAGTTAATAGCGTCACTGGCTTAAAACGCCAAAGCTAAATCAAAATCTGAAATTGGCTTTCAGTTTAATTTTTTAACAAAGGCTTGTGATACTTAATGGTTTTACAGGCCTTTTTTTATGGCTTAAGTTAAAGCTCTCTAGCTTACAAACGCGGCATAGGTTAAAATCGCATGGTTAATTTGTGATAATTGCAGTGAAAAGAAAAAAACAGGCGGTATGTGTCTGCTTTTGATTACACAAACGATATAACGCATACAAAAGTTTATAACTATAACAGGAGGCTGCTCCGTGAAGAAAACAAAGCAACTGTTCGCGTGTCTGGGCTTAATGACCTTGGGTCTTGGGACGGCGCAAGCGGACTATACCCTCAATTTGATGAAGGGCGTTACGAAAGTCAGTAACGATATTTACGATCTGCATATGCTGATTTTATGGATTTGTGTATTCATAGGTGTTGGTGTGTTCGGGGTTATGTTCTATTCGATTTACCATCACCGTAAATCAAAAGGACATCAGGCGGCACAGTTTCACGAAAACACAACCGTTGAAATTATTTGGACTATTATTCCAACTCTGATTTTGATCGGCATGGCGATTCCTGCAACTAAAACGTTGATGGAGTTGGATGAAGTACAAGACTCTGATATGACCATTAAGGTAACAGGATGGCAGTGGAAATGGGAATATGATTACCTTGATAATGGAATCCATTTTTTCAGTAGCCTTGATGAGGCAAGCAATAAAGCACGGCAGCCAAATTCTGGCATAGACCCACGCAGTGTTCCGCATTATTTATTGAACGTTGATAAACCGTTGGTCATCCCAGCAAAAAAGAAAATCCGTTTTCTGTTTACTGCTAAAGATGTAATTCATTCATGGTGGGTTCCTGATTTAGGCTGGAAAAAAGATGCTAACCCAGGGTTTATTAATGAAGGCTGGACTTATGTAGAAAAGCCTGGCACTTATCGTGGGCAATGTACTGAACTGTGTGGTAAAGACCATGCGTTTATGCCAATTGTGGTTATTGTCAAAGAACAGGCTGATTACGATAAATGGGTAGATGCTACCTTAAATGGCAGTGAAAAGGCAGATGATTCAAAACCTCAAACTCATGAACAATTAATGGCTGAAGGAGAAAAAGTTTATGAGAAAAGTTGTGTGACTTGTCATCAGGCAAAGGGACAGGGTATTCCTAATACATTCCCAGCTATTACAGGCAGTAAAGTTGTTACCGGTGATATAAAAGCGCAAGCGGAATTGATTTTAAAGGGTAAAGGTATGATGCCGGCGTTCGGATCACAGTTAAACGCAACTGAATTGGCACAGGTTATTACTTATACCCGTAATGCTTTGGGCAATAAAGTAGGTGATGAAATTCAACCTGCTGCGGTAGCAGAGATGCTGCCTAAAAAAGCAGGTGCTAAGACTGAAGCTAAAAAAGAGGAAAAAGCTGCTGTTGAAGAGGAAAAAACTGCTGCCAAAGTAGAGAAAAAATCTGGCAAAGCAGCGAAAAAAGCTGCAAAAAAGGGAGATGATAAAAAAACTGATGTTGCACTGGCTGATTTAGTAGCTGATGGCAAATCTGTCTATGAAAAAAATTGCTCTTCATGTCACAGTGCTGACGGTGCAGGTTTACCAGGCGTATTTCCCGCTTTAAAAGCAAGTAAAGTTGTAACCGGCGATATAAACAAGCAAGTTGAGGTCATGATGAATGGCAAAGGTATGATGCCTGCATTTGGTACTATGTTAAGTGCTGATGAGTTTGCTGCTGTCGTTACTTACACCCGTAATGAGTTAGGTAACTCGGTAGGTGATTCACTTCAACCTTCGGCTGTTAAATCTCTGCAATCGGCAAAGAAATGATGAATAAGTCGTTTACTTTACTTATTAATCTACTCTTTTTTACAAATTTAAATGAGGTATCTGTATGTCTGCTGTAGTAGCTGAACATGATCACCATGAAGAACATCACGATCATGGCCCCGCCAAGGGGTTGGTAAGGTGGCTTATTACCACAAACCACAAAGATATAGGCACATTGTATCTGCTGTTTGCGCTGGCAATGTTTTTTGTTGGCGGATTGATGGCCCTGGTTATTCGGGCTGAACTGTTTGAACCAGGAATGCAGTTTGTTAATCCTACGTTTTTTAACTCCATGACTACCATGCACGCATTAGTAATGGTATTTGGAGCGGTTATGCCTGCTTTTGTGGGGCTTGCTAACTGGCAAATTCCATTAATGATTGGCGCTCCTGACATGGCTTTACCACGTCTTAATAACATGAGTTTTTGGATGCTGGTAGCCGGAGTAGTATTGTTGGCGAGTACACTGTTTATGGAAGGTGGAGCTCCTGCTTGTGGATGGACATTTTATCCGCCATTAGTATTGCGTGATTGTGGTCACGCTCTGCCTTTTGCGGTGTTCTCTGTACATATGTTAGGGATCTCTTCAATTATGGGGGCGATTAATATTATTGCGACCATTTTGAATATGCGTGCCCCAAAAATGACACTGATGAAAATGCCTCTGTTCGTATGGACTTGGTTAATCACTGCATTTTTGTTAATCGCAATTATGCCGGTATTTGCTGGTGCTGTTACCATGTTATTGACTGACAAGTTCTTTGCAACCAGCTTTTTTGATGCGGCTGGCGGTGGCGATCCAGTTCTGTACCAACACATATTCTGGTTTTTTGGACATCCTGAAGTTTATGTAATGATTCTGCCTACTTTTGGTGTGGCTTCAACCATTATTCCTGTGTTTGCGCGTAAACCTTTATTCGGTTACAGCTCAATGGTGTATGCAACTGCGTCTATTGCATTCTTGTCATTCATCGTATGGGCCCACCACATGTTCACAGTGGGAATGCCGATGGCTGGCGAGTTGTATTTTATGTATGCCACCATGCTGATTGCAATTCCAACAGGGGTAAAAGTTTTTAATTGGACTGCTACCATGTGGAAAGGTGCAATGACTTTTGAAGCTCCGATGCTTTTTTCAATCTGCTTTGTGGTGTTATTTACCATCGGCGGATTAACAGGTTTGATGATGGCGGTTGCGCCTACTGATTTCCAGTATCACGATACTTATTTTATTGTGGCGCATTTTCATTACACCTTGGTACCTGCTTCAATTTTCATTTTGATGGCGGCAGGTTATTTCTGGTTGCCTAAATGGACTGGCAATATGTACGACGAAAGACTGGCAAGATTCCATTTTTGGATGTCAGCTATTTCTGTGAATATTCTGTTTTTTCCACAGCACTTTTTAGGTTTAGCAGGGATGCCTCGCAGAATTCCAGATTATGCAGTGCAATTTGCGGATTGGAATATGGTTTCCAGTATCGGTGCATTCATTTTTGGATTTAGCCAGTTAATATTCCTTTACATTGTGATTAAAACCATTAAAGGCGGTACAGGCGAGAAAGTGACTGATGAAGTTTGGGAAGATGCCAGCAAACATAGTCTGGAATGGACGTTGCCATCTCCAACTCCTTACCACACATGGTCTACCCCACCTACAGAAGTACCGAGCGAACACTTTTAAGTGATTTACCTTTAGCTTTTTTGGTGTAAAACTATAAAGATGCTTTGCTTCTGTTACAGGGAGCAAAGTATCAGGTAAAAAAATGACGATAAAACAAAAAAATATTTTAACCGCAGTGATATTGGCAGCTATAGCATTAAGCATTTATGTTTTCGCGGTAATGAAGGCAATCTCACAATGACCGAAAACAGGGAACAAAAAAATATCCGCTTGCTAAAGATATTGGTGTTAGTGGGTGTTGTGATGTTCGGTTTTGGTTACGCATTAGTGCCTTTGTATGATGTGTTATGTGATATAACAGGAATTAATGGCAAGACTAATGCAGAGGCTGTTAAAGAGGAGCTTTATCAGGTTGATAACAGCAGGGAAATCAGAGTAGAGTTTTTAACAACAGTCAATGAATTAACTCCGCTGTTGTTTTCGGTACAAACAAACTCGATGAAAGTTCACCCAGGGCAATATTACACAGTGAATTTTTATGCTGAAAATAAAACTGATAAACCTCTGGTGGTGAGGGCAATTGATAGCGTAAGTCCTGGACTTACCAAAGATTTTTTTAAAAAAACCGTGTGTTTTTGTTTTTCACAGCAAACCTTTAAGCCGCATGAGCGTAAAACCATGCCAGTCCGTTTTGTTGTAACACCTGATTTACCGAAACAATTTAAAACAATTACACTGTCATATACTTTTTTTGATAATACTGAGCAATCGGTAAAAAAATAACAAGAGGGGGGACAAAAATGTCTACAAACGCGCATGATGCTTATTACATTCCGAACAAGGCGGTTTGGCCGATAATCGGTACAGCTGGTTTAGTTACTATGCTAGCTGGATTTGCAAATTATCTAAATGGTTCGGCTGCTGGCTCTACATTTATGATTGTCGGCTTGATGATTTTTATTACCATGCTGGTTGGCTGGTTCACCTTGCAGGCAACTGAAAGTGAATCAGGCATGTACAATCACGGAGTAGGCATTTCTTATCGCATGGGGATGATGTGGTTTATTTTTTCTGAAATCATGTTTTTTGCGGTATTTTTCGGTACCCTGTGGTACACCCGCAATTTATCAGTGGATTGGCTGGGTGGTATCGGTGATGGTCCGGGACGTTCATCTCATACTTTATGGGCAGATTATAAATCAGCATGGCCCACTAATGGCCCAGGAAAAGTAGGTGGAAAAGATGGTGAGTTTGAAGCAATGGGGGCTTTTGGTTTGCCTTTTATCAACACCTTGTTACTGTTAAGCAGCGGCGTGACCTGTACTTGGGCGCATCATGGCTTGTTGGCTAAAAACCGCGACCAGTTGATCAAAGGTTTGATTGCAACAGTCGGTTTAGGTTTTTTGTTCGTGGCTTGCCAGGCATTTGAATATCATGAGGCTTACACAGAAATGGGGCTGACTTTAGGTACAGGGATTTATGGCTCTACTTTCTTCATGTTGACCGGCTTTCACGGCCTTCATGTTTGTATCGGAGCGATTATTTTATCTGTGGTGTTATTCCGTAGCTGGAAAGGTCATTTTAAACCTGAAAACCATTTTGCGTTTGAAGCAGCTGCCTGGTACTGGCATTTTGTTGACGTAGTATGGTTAGGGCTGTTTATATTCGTTTACTTATTGTAACCCTGAATATAAAACGCTGATAAAAAGCGCGGTCTCAAAGGTCGCGCTTTTTTTTTGTCAACTATTGCGTAAAACTTTAAGGTTCGGGCTGCGTGGGTTGAGTTGGTAAATGATGTATTCTGGCTCCGATGCCTTCAGGTTTAATTAGGCCGGTAGCGTAAGCAATAAAAATTAAAACAAATAACAGAACCGATAAACCAATCCGAAAAGTTAATGCTTTGACGGTTTTTTCCGATTGTTCTTGACCACTATGTTTAACCAGATGGTAAAGAGCAGAGCCAAGGCTGGCGATAATTAACAGGAAGGCAATAATAACAACAGTTTTTATGAGCATGATAAATCGAAGTAAAGGCAAGTATCATAGTATTCTCTGTTATTTAATACTCTGTGCCAATAGCGCAGGATAAAAATATGACTGTTAAGTTAGGGAGTTTTGTTTTCAGCTGCTCAGCATTTTTGGTAGTGGTATATTTGCTATTACTAACGTTGCTATTGAATTTGGGGTTTTGGCAACTAAATCGTGCTGAAGAAAAACGTGTTTTAATCGAAAAACAAGCCCAGAGCATGGAGGCTGCGGCGTTAAGATTATCAGTCGTGACAGAAGACAATCCCGATGGCCTAAGATACAGAAAAGCTACTGTTAGCGGACATTATGATACCAGGCTACAGTTTTTGCTAGACAATCAGATTTTCAAAGGTAAAGCAGGCTACTTTGTGCTTACACCTTTTATTATCGAGGGTGGAAATAAGGCGGTTTTGATTAATCGTGGTTGGATTGCAGCAAATCCCGATCGGCACATTTTGCCGGATCTGGGCATGAAAAATTTGCAAGTTGTATTAAGCGGCAGGATTAATCATTTTCCTAGTGTTGGCATTAAATTAGCCGGAGCAGGTGTTCCCACCCAGACTTCGCCTGCGCTGGTGCAAATAGTTGATACGGAAATTCTGGCTAAAAAACTGGGCTATCCGCTGTTTTCCTTTCAGTTAGAGCTTAATGCAAACATGCCGGAAGGATATAAACGAGAATGGCTGATAACCACACTCATGCCGCCACAGCAGCATTTTGGATACGCCATGCAGTGGTTTGGGCTTGCCACGGCTTTAACATTTTTATTTTTTTGGTACAGCAGTAAAAACACACACGATGACTAATCAACAACAAAAAAACCAGCGCACTATTTTGATGCTGTTTGGGATGACTATTATCCCTTTTTGCATTGCCTGGTATTTCTCGACTTTACCCCCGTCAAAAACCACAAATAATGGCGAACTCATTATTCCGGTGGTGGAAACCGAAAAAACTGACTTTAGCGGATTTGATAAATTTTCAGCAGATAACATGAACGAGTTGTCAGGGCATTGGCTAATTGCAAACGTGATTCCAACGCAAGATTGCAACAAACTGTGTCTTGATGCTATCTATAAAAGCAAACAATTGCATTTGATGTTGAGCAAAGATTTAACCCGGGTGCGGCGTGTTGTGTTATTACTTGATGATAGTGAGCCAGAAAAAGTCGCAAACTGGTGGAAAGACGATACTCGCTTGTTAAGAATTAAGCCAAGCAAGGTATTAATCAATAAAATCAAGCAAATCAGAAAAGGCCAGGTTCCTGATGGCGTATTATTTTTGATCGACCCGTTGGGGAATATCATGATGCAATACGAGCCCGGATTTGATCCTTATAAAGTTGAAAAAGACCTCAAAAAATTGCTCAATGTTTCACAAATCGGGTAACAAAATGCTTAGAAAAATTAGTTTTGCAACGCTGCTGATAGCGTTATTTTCTCTGGTGCTAACGTCCTATGCCCAGTTGGTTGATTTAAAAACATTAACCTGGATACCGATAGCGCAATTTTCCAGTGCTGCGGCCTTGGCTTTGGCGATACTGGTTCTGGCTGTTGTAGGTTGGATGGAGCAGAAAAATCGTATCGTGATTTTAAGTAACAGTATCGTTGTGTTAATTCTGTTGATGGCGCAAAGTTACTTTCTAAATGCGTTGATGCCGGTTCAGGCGATGGTGCAGATTTTATGCAGCTTCGTAGTGTTTTGGATGCTGTTCAGACTTTATTTGTTTACTCATCCGAAGCTGTTGCTCAACAGTGTGCAGGTTGCTCCTCCCGTTTATTTGACATTGTTTGCAACTCTGGTTTTGTTTTTGCAAATCGCTTTAGGAAGTTGGGTAAGTGTCAATAGCGCTGGCTTGGTGTGTACTGACTTTCCATTGTGCAAACCTCAGTTGCTGCAACAGGCTGATTATCAAACTGGTCTCGATTTGTTGAATGGTCTGGCTAATGATTATTTAGGAAAGTTATCATTTAATGCGCGAGTTGCGGTGCATTGGCTGCACAGATTAGGAGGATTGGTAAGTTTTGTTGTCTTGAGTTTGCTGATGCTGAGTGCCACTTCAGAACAATATCCCAAACCGATACGTCGGGCTGGATTGGCTTTAAGTGTGTTGCTATTGGTGCAAATTACTCTAGGTATTTTCACTATTAAACTGGCAGCTCCGTTATGGCTGGATTTGGCTCACAGCATGATGGCGGCCTTACTAATGTTGCCCCTAATTGCAATCAGTTTTTACAGCAAACACGGTTTTGCCGAGGCAGAGACCGTTGGCGAAGCTGAAGAGTTGCAAGTTAAAGTAACTAAACAGCCGGTCTTGGAGTCAGCTGATCCTAACTATGCCCGGTTGAAATCGCAGTTAGGTAAAACCCGCAGTGGTTTGGGCGGGGTTTTAGCTGCTTTGCCGTTTGGAAAGAAAGCTATCAATGAAGATTTGCTGGAGGAGATTGAAGCAAATTTATTATTGGCTGATATAGGCATTGAGGCCACCACCGAAATTATTGACAAATTGACCGATAATTTGGATCGGCATCAGCTAAACGATGCTGAGGCTTTGTTTGCCGCTTTAAAACAGGATTTACTGGATATGTTGACTCCTGTCAGCAAGCCTTTGCAAATTCCAAAACAAAGTAGCCCGTTTGTGATTTTGGTAGTCGGGGTGAATGGGGTAGGAAAAACCACCACGATTGGTAAATTGGCGAAAAAACTGCAAAACCAAGGCCATACTGTAATGCTGGCAGCCGGCGATACTTTTAGGGCAGCAGCAGTAGAACAATTGCAGGTTTGGGGGCAACGTAACGATATTCATGTGGTAGCACAGCATACCGGTGCAGATTCTGCGTCGGTGATTTTTGACGCTTTTCAGTCGGCAAAAGCGAAAGGTATTGATGTGTTAATCGCTGATACTGCTGGGCGTTTACATACCAAATCTCACCTGATGGAAGAGTTGAAAAAAATCAAACGCATTATAGGCAAAGTAGATGAGTTTGCACCACATGAAGTGTTGCTGGTGTTGGATGCCGGAACCGGACAAAACGCTTTATCTCAGGCGAAGTTATTCAATGAAGCGGTCGCTTTAACTGGATTGGCACTGACAAAACTTGATGGTACGGCAAAAGGTGGAATTATTTTCGCCCTTGCCAAACAGCTGGGAGTAGCGATCCGTTATATTGGTGTAGGAGAGGGAATTGATGATTTGCAGGATTTTAATGCGCAAAACTTTGTTGATGCCTTATTTGTAAAAGATGAGTAAACAATCATGCTGGTATTTGATCAGGTAGGTAAACGTTATCCCGATGTCGGGGATGTATTATCAGATGTAAGTTTTCATTTGCAACGCGGTGAAATAGCGTTTCTTACAGGTCATTCCGGTGCGGGCAAAAGTACGGTTTTAAAGTTGATTGCATTGATAGAACGTTGCAGTCGCGGTCAGATTTTGCTGGAAGAGCGCAATTTGAACCGGCTGGAAGAACATCACATTCCTTATGTGCGCAGAAAGTTGGGGCTGATTTTTCAGGACTATAAGCTGTTACAGGATAGAACGATTTTTGATAATGTCGCCTTGCCCTTGGTGATTTCCGGTTATGGGCATCAGGAAATAGCGCGGCGGGTGCGGGCTTCGCTGGATAAAGTCGGATTATTGGGGAAAGAGAGAAAGTATCCTCTCGGTTTATCCGCAGGTGAGCAGCAACGGGTAGCGATTGCCAGGGCGGTGGTGAACAAGCCGGCCTTGATTCTGGCCGATGAGCCGACAGGTAGTTTAGACCCTGAGCTTGCCGCAGAAGTCATGTATTTGTTTGAGCAGTTTCAGCAGGTTGGGGTTACAGTGCTGATTGCCACCCATGATATTGCGTTGATTACGCAGATGGGGCACAGAGTGTTAAAGTTGGATCATGGTCAGTTAATAGCGAGTTGATAATGAATCAAGAACGCGATAAACGTTTTCACGACAGAGCTAAATTACGCGCAAAAGAGCGGGAAAAGGTAAAACAAACCAGCATTTCGCAAACAAAGCAGGCGGGCGGGGATTTTAAAGACAAGATTCAAAGTTATTTGGCCCTCCATGCGCAGGCCTTGTTTTCCAGCTTGGGCCGTTTATTGCAAACGCCATTTACCTCGATAATGACCATCATGGTGCTGGCGATTGCTATTGCCTCGGCGAGCGGCTTTTATTTACTGTTAGTGAATGTCGAGCAGCTAACCGGCAATTTGGAAAGCAGCAATCAAATTTCTTTGTTTTTAAAACAGGAAGTTGATGACATTGAAGGACGGAAACTGGCCGACAAAATCAAACAAAATCCGCAAGTTGGCACAGTTAAATTAATGAGTAAAGACAATTCCTTAACTGAATTCAGAGATTTTAGCGGTTTTGGCGATGCGATTGATGCGTTAGATACTAATCCTTTGCCAACAGTAATTCAGGTGCAACCTAAAAATTCTCTGGAAGATACAGAGCAATTGCAAAAACTGGTGCTGGAATTGAAACAGCTGCCGCAGGTAGATATTGCACAGCTGGATATGCAATGGGTGCGCAAACTACAGTCGATGGTAGAGCTTGCCAGAAGCGGGGTATGGATATTAAGTTTTGTGTTAAGTTTTGCGATATTGTTTATTATGGGTAATACCATTCGTCTGGAACTGGAAGGGCGGCGTGAAGAAGTGCTGATTTCCAAACTGGTTGGGGCAACTTACTCGTTTATCCAAAGGCCTTATTTATATACCGGCTTTTGGTTTGGTTTTTTTGCCGGAGCTGTGGCCTGGGTGATGGTCACGTTGGTGATGCTGATATTAAAGCATCCGATAGAAAACCTGTTTTTGCTGTATGAGAAAACCTATAGCGTGGTATTTTTAAGCTTTTTTGAAAGCCTGATTGTATTGTTTGTTTCAGCGATGCTGGGTGTTTTAGGTGCCAGGATTGTGTTGCATTATCAGCTTCGGCAGATGAAGCCTGAATAGCCAAGTTAGATAAAATTATTAGCACTCATTTAAAGAGAGTGCTAAAATTTATGCAACACCTAACAGAAGGAGATTTTCATGAGTAACGCATTAGCTTTGCCCACAAATTTGTCAATCGGTACATTTGATAATTATTTGAATGTCGTAGGACAAATGCCAAAACTGACCCCTGAGCAGGAGCATGATTTAGCGGTACGCTATAGGGATTTTGGTGATTTGGAAGCGGCAAAAGAGTTGGTCATGTCAAATCTACGTTTCGTGGCCCATGTTGCTCGTGGTTATACGGGTTACGGGTTGCCGTTGCCGGACATTATTCAGGAAGGCAATATTGGTTTGATGAAAGCGGTGAAACGTTTTGACCCTGATGTCGGTGTGCGTTTGGTATCGTTCGCCGTACACTGGATTAAAGCCGAAATTCACGAATATGTGATTAAAAATTGGCGAATTGTAAAAGTTGCGACCACAAAAGCCCAGCGGAAACTGTTTTTTAACTTGCGTAAGTCGAAAAGCCATTTAGGTTGGTTGACACACGATGAAGCGCAGGCAATTGCGACAGATCTTGATGTTGACGTAAAAACGGTTTATGAAATGGAAAAACGCATGGATGGTCAGGACATGGCGTTTGATTTGCCGCATGATGATTCAGACGATGAAAGTTATACCGCACCGGAAAGTTATTTAATGCAACACAATGCTGACCCGGCGATGTTACTGGAAAATTCTGACTGGCAAGGGCATGAAGAAGATTTGCTGGCAAATGCCTTGTCAAATCTGGATCAACGCAGTCTGGACATTTTGAATAGTCGCTGGTTAGCGGAAGAAAAAGCCACTTTGCATGAGTTGGCAGAACGCTACAATGTTTCAGCGGAACGGATTCGGCAATTGGAAAAAAATGCCATGAAAAAGCTGAAAGAAGCGGTAGTGTTAGCCGCTTAAATTTTTCCGGCATACAAAAGTATTTTTAAAACCGCGTAGATTTTTAAGAAGATTTACGCGGTTTTTTTATGCCTGAATTTTTTTAACGGCTCTGCTAAAGAAAAGACAGTATTCCCATTGAGAATGCTTATAAGGTATAACAGGCATAATGGATATTTTAAGAGGCAGCATTATGATTGATAAAATTTATGAATTATTCGCTCAAATAGGTTACGTTCATCCACTGCACCCGGCTTTGACTCACGCACCGGTGGGTGGCGTGATGGTAGGTTTTTTTCTGATGGTTGTTGCAGTGTTGTGGCGCAAACCGTCGCTGATGACTTCCAGTTATCATGCAATTTGTGTTGCGTTTGCTTTGCTGTTGCCAACCGTTGCAATGGGGGTTCTGGATTGGCAGCATTATTATTCCGGGGCATGGATATTTCCGATTCAGATGAAAATAGCCTTGGCAGCATTGCTGTTTGTTTTATTGTCAATTACCTTGATAGTCGGGCGAAAGCCGAATCTGCGTCCGCTGACGATGCTGGTTTTATGTTCGCTTTGTCTGGTTAATGTAATGGGGCTGGGCTATTTTGGTGGAGGGCTGATTTATGGGGACAGGTCAGCAAAAAAGGAAGAGGCTTTTCAGGCCGGACATCAGGTTTTTATCAATCATTGTTCAGGTTGCCATGTGAATGGCGGCAATATTTTCTATCCGAATTTGGCTTTGCATTCTGCGCCGCAATTGCAAAGTTATGAAACTTTTATCGGGTTTGTCAGAAATCCGACTTTGCCTGATGGTACAAAAGGCCCTATGCCAAATTTTACACCGGCTAAATTGTCAGACCAGCAAGCGCGGGATTTATATGAGTATGTTGTTAACAGGTTGGCTAAGACCAAGCGCACGGATAGTTAAAGTCACATTATCAATCGTCTGCAAAAATTCAGAAAAATATGAAAAATGCTTATGGTGAATCCATAGCTTTTTGTGCAGAAAGAACCTTTAGCAAAATCGCCAACCCCGCCAACGTTTCGGCTTTATCCGAAGTTTGATTTTCAAATTGGGCTTTGACAATGGCACCGTCAACCGCAATCGCCACCGCAATCGCCAACTGTTCCCGCTGCTCTGGCTCAGGTAATAATTGCGCAATCACCGCCGTCATATCCTGCTTATGGTTTCTGGAAATTTCCACCACATCAGCCAATGTGCCCAACTCTGACACGCTGTTAATAAAAGCACAGCCGCGATAAACCGGATTCTGAAACCACTCCGCCAAAGCCGGTAACAAAGGAGCCAAGCCCCCGCCGGGTTTTGCACCATGTCTGGCCAAAGCCTCTTCAAACCAGTTCATCCAGCGTTGATGGCGATAATCCAGAAAGGCCCGAATCAGATCATTTTTGCTGGGAAAATAGCGATAGAAAGTTGCTTTTGCCACCCCTGATTCGGCAATAATTTTATCAATGCCGGTGGCGCGAATCCCGTCACGATAAAAAAGATCGTGCGCGGTTTGCAAGATTCTATCCTGCGCTGAAAGCTCGGTTAAATCGGCTGAGTTGCTGGTCATAATGCGTCAATTGTAGACAGCTCTGTCTGCTAGTGCTACTATTTTTTCATAGACAGACCTGTCTATATTCCCACTCAATCAAATCTGGAGCCTAACTATGGAAACCAAACCCCCTTTACCACCCTTTACCCGCGAAACCGCCGCGCAAAAAGTGCGGATGGCAGAAGATGGCTGGAATAGCCGCGACCCACAGCGCGTTTCACTGGTTTATACTGTTGACAGTCAATGGCGCAATCGTGCCGAATTTCCACGCGGGCGCGAACAGATTATTGAATTTTTAACCAGAAAATGGGCGAAAGAACTCGATTACCGCTTGATTAAGGAATTATGGGCATTTACCGAAAACCGGATTGCGGTGCGGTTTGCTTATGAATGGCATGATGATGCCGGAAACTGGTTTCGTTCATATGGCAATGAAAACTGGGAATTTGACGAAAATGGCTTAATGCAACGGCGGTTTGCCAGCATCAATGATTTACCGATTAAAGAATCTGAACGATTATTTCATTGGCCGTTAGGTCGTCGTCCTGATGACCATCCCGGTTTAAGCGATTTGGGTTTGTGACTTTTGCAAACAGAAACCTGATTAGAAAAATGCCGCAGAAAATCAGGCATACTGGCAAGAGTGTCAGTATCCAGTGCCAGGGATGGTAATTTGCCGGTTCACTTTGTGTAGCCGGATTCCAACATCCCTGCTGGAATGCCAAAGGTAAATTCAAATCCATCGTTAAACCTTCTGGAAAATATAGGATAATAGCCAGACATTAAGCATTGCCTGAATAGAAGCGGCATTACCAAAACAACAAGCAATGTCTTGTTCAAACTAAACTTAAAATCAGTTTAAATAACCTGCCGAAAGTACCACGCATTACACAAACCAGAGGGTCTCAATGAAATTACTCGCCGTAGAAACTGCTACGCACGCCTGTTCCGCAGCACTTTATATAGACGGACAAATCCGGCAACGTTTTGAAGTCGCCCCGCAACAACACACACGCTTAATTCTGCCGATGATAGACAGCTTGATGAATGAAGCAGGATTAAAGCCGCAACAACTGGATGGACTGGCTTTCAGTCGCGGACCGGGTTCATTTACTGGTGTGCGAATCGCCACCGGCATTATTCAAGGGATTGCCTTCGGTGCAGATTTGCCGGTAGTTCCTGTTTCCACTTTAGCAGCACTCGCGCAGGATTTTTTTAATAATAATTGTGAAACTCTGGCTTTCACTGGTATGGATGCGCGAATGGGAGAAATTTTTTGGGGTGTATATGAAAAAAATTCGCAAAACTTTGCACAGTTAATAGGTGAGGAAGCGGTAACGCCGACGATAGAGGTTATTTTTCCACCAAGGTCGGGTGTCGGAATTGGTTCGGCTTGGGAGGTTTATCAATCTGAACTGAGTGCTGCCTTAGGCAAGTTAGTGCAACGATATGAAAGCGATTTGTTGCCGCAAGCCGCCGCTATCGCCCAGTTAGGCGTATTAGGTTTGCAAAATAATCAAGGCGTTGCCGCAGAACATGCCATGCCGGTTTATCTGCGCGATAAAGTGGCAAAAAAAGAATCCGAAAGATAATACGGTATAATGGAGCTACTTAGATTTAGTTATGTACTCACAAATGTCTCAATATTTTCAGATTCACCCCGAAAACCCGCAACGTCGCTTGATTGTACATGCAGTAGAAATTATCAAAGCCGGTGGCATTGTTATTTACCCTACCGATTCGGCTTATGCTATCGCCTGTCATTTGGATGACAAACATGCGTTAGAGCGGATTCGTAACATCCGCAAACTGGATGACAAACATGATTTTAGCCTGGCGTGCAAAGACTTGGCGCAGGTTTCCAATTTCACCAAAATCGCCAACGAAGCGTTCCGATTGATTAAAACCTTAACCCCGGGCGCATTTACTTTTATTCTGGATGCCACCAAAGAAGTGCCAAGACGTTTGCAGGATGAGAAGAAAAAAACTATCGGAATTCGGATACCGGATAATGCGATTGCCTTGGCGTTGATTGCCGAATTGGGAGAGCCTTTAGTGACTACAACCTTGGTTTTGCCTGATGATGAAGAGGCGATGAGCGACCCTTACGAAATTCGGCAACGATTGGAACACGAAGTCGATTTGATTATTGATGGCGGTTATATTGAGTATCAACCCACAACTGTGATTAGTTTTGCTAATGGCAGTGCGGAAATTATCAGGCAAGGCAAAGGCATTGCGCCGATGCTGACAGATTAAAAAGGAAAAACAGAATGGATGATAAAGTAAGCCAGATTATTCAAGCCATTTCCATCTGGGCGTTGCCGGTGATTTTTGCGATTACTGTGCATGAAGTGGCACATGGCTGGATAGCGAAAAAATACGGTGATAATACCGCTTACGCACAAGGGCGTTTAACCTTGAATCCGGTTCATCATATTGACTGGTTCGGAACCATTATTTTGCCCATACTGTTATTGGTGTCTGGCACAGGAATGATTTTTGGCTGGGCAAAACCTGTGCCCGTAAATGGTCGCTATTTTAAAAATCCCAGACGGGATATGGCGATGGTTGCATTGGCTGGACCAGTTTCCAATTTATTGATGGCGTTTGCATGGGCTTTATGCGCCCGAATTGCTTTATTAATTAATATCGAAAGCATTACGGTTCCCTTGTCTTTAATGGGCAAAGCCGGTATTTCGATTAATCTGGTTTTAGCCGTCATTAATTTGATTCCGATACCGCCATTGGATGGTAGTCGCATTATCACGGCAATGTTGTCACATAATATGGCTTATAAATATAATCAGTTAGAGCCTTATGGGTTTTATATTCTCATTGCGTTAATGTATTTTGGGATTTTGGGCATTATTATGTATTTGCCGATGGTGTTGTTGCAGATGTTGTTTTATGGAATAGCAGGATTATAAAAGCAAATGTCAAATCATATTGAAAACTTGAAAATTAGTAACTTTAAATGTTTTAAAGAATTAGAAGTTTCCAATATTGGCCGTGTTAATTTAATTGGTGGCAAAAATAATGTGGGGAAAACGGCGTTTTTAGAAGTGGTGGAATTGTTTTCTTCGTCAGATAAACCTTTTGATTTGATTAGCGTTATATATAAGATTGTAAAAAGGAGGCAAAGTCTAAATCAATTTAATCAGCCAATTGGTATTGAATTAGATTTTGTCTACGATAAAACTAAAGAACTAGAAGTATCTTCGCTGTCTAAAGTGTGTAAATTAAAATTTGAGACGGTTAGTATTAAGGAAATTAATAACGCTCTCCCTACTGAAGCAATACAAGCATTTTTAAATAAAGAATTCGCTCAAATTCAATTAGAACATATTGGACATATAACAAGCCCTATACATAATTACACTCTTTTTATATCATCATCAAAAATACAAGAACAAG
>CAIQWF010000018.1 GCA_903875455.1 uncultured Pseudomonadota bacterium | reverse complement strand
CTTAAAAATTGACGGCATCGTGGTAAAAGATATTTGCACTGATCCGGTGAGTTTGGCAGTGGTCAAATCCATTAACGAAATTGGCCATTTAATGCAGAAAAAAACCATTGCCGAGTTTGTAGAAACCAGAGGAGTTTATGACAAGCTGGAGGAAATCGGGGTGGATTTCATTCAGGGCTATTGGATTAGTCGCCCTTATCCGTTAGAGGATAAATAGCTTTAGGATTCGGTCAATAATAATTTCCCTGAATCCGTTCGTGGTTAGCTTATCGAACCACCATTGCCCTTCGACAGGCTCAGGGCAAACGGTGAATTTAGAAATCGGGAAATTATTTTTAGCCATATCCTTAGCACAAATGCGTTAAAAACCAGTCAAAGTCATCACAGACTTCATCCAGAACCGACAGCAGATTGTGATCAGCATCTAACAGCTTGAGTCTACATTGATGTTGCCGGCTGAAGCGCCAGGCGTTTTCCGGCGGCACAACCACATCCTGCCAGCCTTGGACAATAATAGTGTTAGTTGCCGGCGGATTAAATTCGGTTTGTGGATAATCAGGCAAATAAAATGCCGGTGCCATTAAAAACAAGCCTTTAGGCTGAATCATTGGCGCTGCGACGGTGGCAACATAACCGCCCATGCTGGAGCCGATTAATACCACTTCATCAAAGCTGGACAAATCAGTCGCCAATAGCATTTCCACCCGTTTTTGCGGATCAAGAGTGTGGCGATAATCCAGACTGTCAACCTGATAGCCGTGCCGTTTAGCAACTTCGGCAAGAATCAGGGTTTTGCGCCCCCAAGGCTCACTGTCTTTGCCATGATTAAAAAGTGCGAGTTTTTTCATAAAACTTGGTCTCAATGCTCGGATTTTTGTTCACGGGTAAGCAAATTCTGCACCGCCAGACGTGGGTCAAGATTTTCGTACAGCACTTTATAGGTTTGCTCGGTAATCGGCATTTCAATATTATATTTTTGTGCCAGCAGGTAAGTTTCCCGCGCTGCTGAAACTCCTTCAATTTCCTGGCCGATTTCCTGAGTTGCCTGTTGCCGGTTTTTGCCTTGCCCCAAAGCCAGTCCTAACCGCCGGTTGCGCGACTGATTGTCAGTACAGGTCAAAATCAAATCCCCCAAACCTGCCAAACCCATAAAGGTTTCCTGTTTGCCGCCCAATTGCGTACCGAGGCGAATGATTTCGGTCAGTCCGCGGGTGATTAAAGCCGCGCGGGTGTTGGCTCCGAATCCTAAGCCGTCAGCAATTCCGGCAGCAATTGCCAACACGTTTTTTATTGCTCCGCCAACCTGCACGCCAATAATATCAGTGCTGGTATAACTGCGAAATCGGGAGCCGCTGAAAGCGCTGGCAAGCTGGCTGGCAAATTCAAGGTCAGTAGCGGCAATAGTCATTGCGGTCGGCAAATTCGCCGCCACTTCTTTGGCAAAAGTCGGTCCTGACAAAACGGCACTGGCTGTTTGCGCAGAAAAAATCTGTGCCACAATCTGATTTAACAATAAGCCATTTTCAGGATCAAAACCTTTGGTTGCCCAGGCAATTTTCACCTGGCTGTTCACCAACGGTTTCAAGCTTAACAGCGTTTCTTTAAAGGCATGACTGGGAACAGAAATCAGTAATAATGAACTGAAAGCCGCCGCTTCGCTCAGATCTGCGGTAACCTGTAAATTCTCAGGAAAAGCAAAATGCGGCAGATAACGCTGATTTTCGCGGTCATATTGCAGGCGACGAACATGCTCCTGATTATGTCCCCACAACAAAGTCTGGCAACCATTGCGGGCTGCCAGCATTGCCAATGCAGTGCCCCAGGAGCCCGCACCTAATATGCTGATTGAAACAGCCATCTTAGTAATCAGTTAGTTTATGCTGTCAGTGCCCGGCGCTTGCTGCGCTTGTTGTAAATGCTGGGCATACAAGGCATCAAAATTGATCGGGGCGAGTAACAATTGTGGAAAACCGCCTTTGCTTACCAGGTCGGAAATCACTTCCCGGGCATATGGGAACAAAATGTTCGGGCAAAAACTGCCAACCATATGTCCCATTTCCTGTTCGCTAAAGCCACCTAACACAAAAATCCCCGCCTGGCTTACTTCTGCCAGATAAGCAACAGTTTCACCACATTTAACCGTTGCAGTGATGGTTAAAGAAACTTCAAACAAAGCCTCTTCCAGACCAGAGACATTGGTGGCCAGATTAAAATCAACCTGCGGCTCCCAGGTTTGGGTGAATATTTTTGGCGAATTTGGAGTTTCAAAGGAAATGTCTTTGGTGTAGATTTTTTGAATTGCAAATTGTTTTTCTACCGGAGTATTTTCTTCTGCCATTTTTATGTGTGTGGTTGCTAAGTTAAGAAGGTCGCTATTTCGGTTAAATAGCAGTAATGGTCAAGTGTTGTTTATGATTTGTGCTTGCTGGTGATTTTGATCGGAAACTTGTGATCTTCCCAGGCCTGCATTCCGCCATCAAGATTAAATACTTTTTCAAAGCCGGCATTGACTAACGTATTGCAAGCCGGTGCAGAGCGGGTTCCTGACTGGCAAACCAGCAAAATGTCTTTGCTTTTATATTTTTCCAAGGTGTTAAGCTGGTCTTTAATTTTGCCTAATGGCAGATTAATAGCACTATCGATATGGCCTAAAATAAATTCATGCGGCTCTCTGACATCAATAATCACCAGCTCATCATTATTCATTTTCGCCACCGTGTTCATAGGCGACAGGTTGGTATATTTACTAAAAGCTGATTCGCTAAATTCTTTAATCAGTAAAAAAGTGACGGTTGCCAGAGCTAAAACCAGCATATAGTGATTGGATATAAATTCTAAATAACGGGGATCCATGAGTAGTTTTATCGTGTTGAGTGGAGTGGAAAAACAGCAGAGACTAGATTGAACAGAACAAATCACGCATCATGCGAATCAGTTGCAGCATTCGCGGGTCATCAATAAAATAGTAAACGCGGTTGGCTTCTTTTTTATACCCCAGAATATCTTTTTCTCTTAAAATTGCCAGATGTTGGGAAATATTGCTTTGGGTAGTGCCAACCTCGTCAACAATATCCTGTACACTAAGAGCTTTGTTGCCCAGCACGCATAAAATTTTCAAGCGCAACGGGTGCGACATGGCTTTTACGCAGCGGGCTGCTTTGCTGATGTCTGCATCATTGTAATGAGGCAGGTTTTCTTGATTTTCCATGAGGGCTTAAGGCTCTTAAAAAATATAAAGGGAAGAATTTTGGGATTAGTTTCTTAAAAATGAAGTTATGCACACTGTCATTAACGTATCTTTAAGTATAATGGCATTGTGGTTAGCTTCTTTCAATAGCCGCCAACGCAAAATTTAGTAAATGTAACAAAATAACAACGTTTGTTCAATTGTTTAAGGTATCAGTGAATGTCAGATAGAGATGTAAATAAAGTTCAAAATAATGGGGTACAGGCTAAAAAACCTTTGGTGTTAATGATTCTGGATGGTTTTGGCTATCGGGAAGAGGAAGATGCCAATGCTATCGCAATCGCAAACACTCCCTGCTGGGATGGGTTGCGGAAAAATAACCCGATGACCTTATTGGATTGTTCTGGAGAAGTGGTAGGGTTGCCTGATGACCAAATGGGAAATTCAGAAGTTGGACATTTACATATCGGTAGCGGACGTTTTGTGTTTCAGGATTTATCCCGTGTCAACCGTGCGGTAAAAGACGGCAGTTTTTTCAGCAATGAAGTGTTGTGCCAGGCTGTTGATGCGGCAATCACCAAAGATAAAGCCCTGCATGTGATGGGCTTGATGTCACCGGGTGGCGTGCATAGTCACGAGCTGCAAATTCTGGCCATGCTGGAGCTGGCGGCAAAACGCGGCCTGAAAAAGATTTTTTTACACGCCTTTCTGGACGGTCGCGACGTCCCTCCCCGCAGCGCCGCAAGTTCCTTGCAGGCAGCAGAACAGAAGTTTGCTGAATTAGGTGTCGGTCGCATCGTCACCATCATCGGGCGTTTTTATGCCATGGACAGAGACAATCGCTGGGAGCGGGTGCAAAGCGCTTACAATTTGATTGCTAAAGGCGAGTCTGAACACAAAGCTAACAGCGCACTGGAAGCTTTGGAAGCGGCTTATCAGCGCGATGAAAGTGACGAGTTTGTGCCGCCAACTGCAATTATTGGTAAAGACGGCGAAATTGTGCATTTAGACCCGGAAGATTCTGTGGTGTTCATGAATTTCAGAGCGGACCGGGCACGGGAAATTTCCCAGGCGATTACTGCACCCGACTTCAATAAATTTGAACGGGGCTGCGAAGTGCACAGAGGCTGTTATGTAACGTTGACCGAATATCATCAAGACTTTACTTATCCGATTGCCTATCCGTCTGAGGATGTGAAAAATGGCTTGGGCGAAGTATTGGCAAATGCCGGTTTAACGCAATTGCGTCTGGCTGAAACTGAAAAATACGCGCATGTGACGTTTTTCTTAAATGGTGGCCGTGATGAGCCGTTTGCAGGCGAATCCAGAATTTTGGTGCCGTCACCCCAGGTTAAAACCTACGACATGCAGCCGGAAATGAATGCGCCGATTGTTACCGATCATCTGGTTGAAAGCATCAGCAGCGGCAAGTTTGATGTAATTATCTGCAATTATGCCAACTGCGATATGGTAGGACATACCGGCAATCTGGACGCAGCAATTATCGCTGTCGAAACAATTGATAAATGTTTGCAGCGCGTGACTGAGGCGCTGAATAATGTCGGCGGCCAAATGCTGATTACCGCAGATCATGGCAACCTTGAGCAAATGACGGATGAAGAGTCGGGACAGGCCCATACTGCTCACACCATGAATAAAGTGCCATTGCTGTATGTCGGCAACAATAAAGCCACGTTAAGCGAGGGCGGTTCTTTAGCTGATTTGGCTCCTACCATTTTACAGTTGTTGGGACTGGAACAGCCTAAAGAAATGACCGGCCGTTCGCTGATAACTCTGCATTAATATTCATGAAGCCTGTTGCTGTAATTGCGGTTGCTTTTCTGCTTGGCTCAACGGGTTCAGGTTACGCGGCGCCGGCTGCGGTGCCTCAACCCCAGAGTCTGACGGATACCCAGTTTAAACTCAAGCAGGCCAATCGAAATATTGAGCAAATAAAACTCCAGCGCGAAAAACTACTGGCACAGCTGCAACAGCTTGAAAAACAGGTCAGCATCAGTGCCGCTTCGTTGCGGGAGATGAGTTTGCAAATCAATGGAAAAGAACAGCGCATCAAGTATCTGAACAAGGAAATGCAAAAATGGCAAGACTTGCTTAAAGTGCAAAATAGCGAGCTTGCCAAGCAGGTAAAAGCCGCTTTCATCATGGGAAAAAAAGAGCAGTTGCACTTGCTGCTCAATCAGCAAAATCCGGCTTTAACCAGTCGAATGCTGGTTTATTACAATTACCTGAATAAAAGCCGCCTGGAAAAATTAACCACACTTAAAAGCAGCATTGCCCATCTGCAACAGTTGGGGAAGGAAAAAAATATTGAAAGCGATTCGCTGATAAAAGTTGTCGGTTTGCACAAGACCGAACAGCAAGGCCTGAATCAAACCAGAAAACAGCGTGAGCAATTATTAATCACCTTAAAGCAGGAATTTAATCGCCAGCTAGGAGAACTGGAGAGTGACGAAGAACAAACCCAGGCTTTAATTAACAAGCTGCTGGCGCAGGAAAGGCAGGAAGCGCTTACCCCTGCTGGCAAACAGGCGGCAAATCTGGATATTGACGGCAATCCAATTACCCTGAGTGTGCCAGTAACAAATGATACTGCGGATTTTGACAAAGGCGAGAAAAAACCGTTTTCACAGTCAAAAGGACATTTGCCCTGGCCGGTAAAAGGTCTGATTATCAGGAAATTTGGCAGCCCGCGTTCGGAAACGCGCTGGGACGGGGTGCTGATTTCCGCAAAAGAGGGCACAGATATTCGCGCAGTTAGCGGCGGCCAAGTGGTGTTTGCCGACTGGCTGAAAGGCTATGGCTGGCTGATCATTATTAATCACGGTGACGGCTATATGAGTTTGTATGCTTTTAACCAGACCGTGTATAAAAAAGTCGGGGAACATGTGAAAGCCGGAATGACCATTGCCGCAGTAGGTAGCAGTGGCGGGCGTGAAGAGTCGGGATTGTATTTTGGGATTAGAAATAACGGCAAGCCGGTTAATCCTGCAATCTGGTGTAAAAAATAATAACTATTTCCTGACTTAAATAGTCAGAGGTGGATTGATAAAGCCCGCATAAGGCTTTATATTTAGAAAATAACTTTTTCAGGAAATCAGGCAGTGGAGTGTGAAAGCACATGGGTAAAAAGAAAAACGTATTAATTTTAGGCTTAGGATTTTCACTAGGTGTGTTTATGGCTACCTGCGGCAGCGTATTTGCTGAAAAAACTAATCCCGCGCCTGTTGCTGAACCAGCGTTGCCGTATGAAGATTTGCGTGCTTTTAGCGAAATTTTCGGCAGAATTAAAACCGATTATGTCGAACAGGTTTCAGATAAAAAACTGTTACAGGATGCCATCAAAGGGATGTTGACCGGTTTGGACCCGCATTCGGCTTATCTTGATGCCGATGAATTCAAAGAATTGCAAGAGGGCACCAGTGGCGAATTTGGTGGCTTAGGAATAGAAGTCACCATGGAAAACGGCTTTGTCAAAGTGGTCTCGCCGATTGATGACACCCCTGCTCAACGTGCCGGAATTAAAGCCGGTGACTTGATTGTCAAGCTGGACGAAAAACCTGTCAAAGGCATGAGCATCAACGATGCGGTAAAATTGATGCGCGGCGAACCGGGCAGCCCGATTACCTTGCTGATTGTCCGTGAAGGGGAAGAAGCGCCGCTGAAAATCACCCTCAATCGCGACATTATTAAAGTTAAAAGCATTAAATCCAAGTTGCTGGAAAAAAACTACGGCTATATCCGCATTAGCAGTTTTCAGTCTGGCACCGGTAAAGGCCTGACTGACGGCATTAATGAACTGAAAAAAGAAAATAAAGGTGCATTAAAAGGCTTGGTTCTGGATTTGCGCAATAACCCTGGCGGTCTATTAAATGCAGCGGTTGAAGTCAGTGATGCGTTTTTGCAAAAAGGTTTGATTGTTTACACGGAAGGCAGAATTAAAAACTCTGAAATCCGCTTTAATGCTGCGGCTGGTGATTTAATTGCCGGCGCTCCATTGGTGGTGCTAATCAATTCAGGCTCGGCCTCTGCTTCAGAAATTGTGGCGGGAGCTTTGCAGGATCAAAAACGCGCGGTGATCATGGGTGAGAAATCCTTTGGCAAAGGCTCGGTACAAACGGTGTTACCAACCAGCAGCGGCGGCGCGGTGAAGTTGACTACAGCACGCTATTACACTCCTTCCGGTCGCTCTATCCAGGCGGAAGGCATAGAGCCTGACGTGGCTTTGGCGGCGGTGAAACTGGAGTCTATTGATACTTCAAAATATGAGCCGATTACCGAAGCGGATTTGTCAGGACATTTGAAAAACGGCAATGCCGACAAAAAAGCGACCCGGAAAGAATCTAAAAAAGAATCTGGCAAAGAATTGAAAGAGAAATCATCAAAAGAAGCTGATGACAAAAAAGCTCCTGATGCCTCCTCTGATTATGCTTTACATGAAGCATTGACCTTATTGAAAGGCATGAATGTTTTAGCCAAGTAGTTCCAGTATTTTACGGAGTACAAACCTAAGTTTGTACTCCATTTTTCTTACGCTTCGTTCCTCGCAGATTAGCAATTTTCTGCAAACTCTATTGTCTGCGCATTCCAGTATAATGTCAGTTTTTCCTGATATTTCTGTAATTATGTCAAAATCCGCGCCCTTTCAACGCGCCGCCGACGCCCCCGCCTTGCCCGCCAGCACTGTTAAATTTATTCTCTATTGCCTTGCCAGTTTTCGCGGCCTGATTATTTTAATGATGATTCTGGAAACCGGACAGGCCGCCGGCAGTATTTTAGTGCCATATGCCATCAAAGCCATTATGGATGGCGTAGTGCATGTTTCTGCAAATCAGCCGGTGCTGGAAAGCTTACGGCAACCGCTATTGCTGCTGTTGGGATTGAATATTGCAGAAATCCTGTTCAGCCGTGCCAGCGGTGCTGTATTGATCATTATGGGGCCACGCTTGCGGCAACGCACCAGCAGAGCTTTATACGCTTATCTGCAATATCACTCCCCGCGCTATTTTAGCCGGCATTTTGCCGGAGCATTAGCGCATCGCATCAGCGAAACGGCGATGAGTGTCAATCACACCACCTGGTCAGTATTATGCGATTTCTGGCCAATTTTGATTACCTTTGGCGTTTCCATTTCGCTGTTATTCAACGTGCATCAAGGTTTGGGCCTGTTTGTCGCAGGGTGGGTATTTACTTACACCAGTCTCTCCTATTTTCTCGCGACCCGCTGCCAGCCTTATGCACAAAATTACGCCGCGACCCGCAGCCTGGTAAACGGCAAAATTGTCGATGCCGTGACCAATATCTTGAATGCCAAATTATTTGCCCGTTTGCAATTTGAGCGGGAATTTCTGGACGGCTTTCTGGAGACAGAAGTACAGCAGGGACGACGGACGTTCTGGTTTATGGAGCGAATCCGCTGGTTTCAGTTTACCGCTGCGGCAATGCTGAAAGTCGGCACGGTCTATTACGCTCTGACTTTGTGGGATGGCGGATTGATTAGCGTCGGCGATTTTACCATGAGCGTCGGTTTGGCTCTGTTAGTTATCAGCGATGCGCGAAATTTAACCCGCCGGTTTCTGGAGTTTTTTGAATATGTCGGCAATGTCGCCAACGGCGTGGAAACGATTGTGCAACCACATGAAATTGTCGATATAGCGAACGCGCAACCGCTGAAAATCACTGAAGGAAAAATTGAATTTCGCCATGTCTGTTTTGGTTATGAGCCTGACCAACCGGTATTTTCAGACCTGAATGTGGTAATTGAACCGGGGCAGCGGGTTGGACTGGTAGGTTTTTCCGGCTCTGGAAAATCCACCTTTGTAAGTTTGATGTTGCGCAATTATCAACCGCAAAGCGGGCAGATTTTAATTGACGGCATTGATATTCAGCAGGTATTGCTCGATTCACTGCACGAACAGGTTAGCTTGATTCCGCAAGACCCAAGCCTGTTCCATCGCAGTCTGAAAGAAAATATCGCTTATGGTCGCTTAGATGTCGATGATGACACGATTATCTCAGCGGCACAGATGGCAAATGCGGATGATTTTATTCAGGCGATGCCTGAGGGCTATGATTCTTTGGTAGGGGAACGCGGGGTGAAGCTGTCCGGCGGCCAGCGGCAGCGGATTGCCATTGCCCGGGTGATGCTGAAAGACGCGCCGGTTTTGATTCTCGATGAAGCGACTTCCAGTCTCGATTCTGTAACTGAAAAGACCATTCAGGAAAATCTTGACCGGGCGATGGGGCGAAAAACCGTGATTGCGATTGCCCACCGTTTGTCCACTATCGCGCATTTAGACCGGATATTAGTGTTTGATCAGGGGCGGATTGTCGAAGATGGCGGACATGAACAACTTTTGGCCAGGCGTGGATTTTATTATCGGCTGTGGACCATGCAGGCCGGTGGTTTTTTACCGGAGCAGGCTGACTGATTTGTAGAGACGCAAAACTTCGCGTCTCTACCTTACGGCTTTACCTTGTCATTCATCGCCAGTCATGCCGCCACTGTTGCTGATGACCATCATGTTCACGTCTATCTGAGATATTCACTTTTTCGACATAGACGACAAACTCCGGTCTCTCGCCATGATGCCGTTGGTGGCGGTCGCGATGATGCTCGTGTCTATCGGCATTGTTCCATTTTTGCCCATGTTCCCAACGCTCTTGCCTGTCAGAATGATGCCATTGCTGCTGGTATTCATCGTGCTCACGTCTGCCGTCATTACTCCATCTCTGTCCGTCATACTGATTTCTGTTATCAGAATTCCCGTTTTGGCTTTGTCTGTCGTTATGTCTGTGGCCTTCCGCTTGCGCTGCTGTGAAAGCGGCCACAGAAACCAGGGTTGCGCCTAATATCAAGGCTAAGGCTGTTTTGTTTAACTTTTTCATCATCGCTTCCTCGTTAAAGAAAATAAAAAGATTCCCTTGTTTGTCTGAGCCAGGGACCGGCTTTTTTACACAGAATAAAATCTAATATACATTTCAAATACACGTTTGAAATATACATTAGAAACAAGAATTCTGCAAACTTTGTTAACCTCTTTTTACAAATTTAAATTAAACTGTTAAAAATTCGACCGGCATAACTTAGCTTAACCAATTGAATTTAATCAAAATAAAGACCTCAGAGAATCTATTTTTCCGCGTGGGTTGTCTTGGATTGGCTTCTAATGTATATTTCAAATGCTTATTTAAATAGTCATTGAGAGTTATGTCAGCAGAGCAGCCCAACCCACCCGCTTTAAAAACCCGTGAAAGATTATTGATTGCCGCCAGTCGTATCTTTGCCGAAAAAGGCTATCAAAACACCACGATTGCAGAAATTTGTGAACAGGCGCAAACTAACATTGCTTCGGTGAATTATCACTTTCAGGATAAGGAAAATCTGTATTTACAAGCCTGGCGCTATGCGTTTCAGCAAGACTTGAAGCGCTATCCTTCTGATGGCGGCGTGGCAAAAAATTCAAGCGTGGAACAGCGCTTAGGCGGGCGGATTCGTTCTCTGATTGCCCGTATTGCCGACCCTGAATCGCATTTTTTTGCTATTGTGCATAAAGAAATGGCCCTGCAAACCAGTTTGCTGGAGAAAATCATGGAGCAGGAAATCAATCCTGAACGGCTGGCCATAATTGAGTTGATTGCACAGTTATTAGGCGAAAATGCCAGTCAAAAACAAATTCAGTTTTGCCATGCCAGCATTGTCGGACAGTGTTTTCACCTGCTGCAAATCAAAAACCTGAAAAAGACCGATGCAACGCGCAGCTATATGATGGATTTGAAAAATGCTGCCCTGTTTGCTGATCATGTAGTGGCGTTTTCTTTAGCCGGCATTAAAGCGATTCGTGAACAAAACCAAGCTTTGCAAGACTTGGAATATGGGCAACAATAACCTCTCTAAAGCCGTTCGTGGTGAGTTTGTTCAACCACAATGCCCTTCGCCAAACTCAGGGCGAGCGATTTATGCAGCAATGGGGAAGTTATTTTTCGCCATATCTTTAAATTCTTAACTCACTTTTTCTAAATCTTTCTTTTAACGCCTACCCCGTTCAATCTTATGTCCAATTTAGATAAACAATCAGCACTTTCCAAGGCATTAAAGCTGAATACTGTGCAAAAGCCACGCAATTACAAACTTTTCATC
This sequence comes from uncultured Pseudomonadota bacterium, assembly GCA_903875455.1. Classification (GTDB taxonomy): domain Bacteria; phylum Pseudomonadota; class Gammaproteobacteria; order Methylococcales; family Methylomonadaceae; genus CAIQWF01. Next base: position 4,097 of record CAIQWF010000018.1, on the reverse strand, counting down.
ATTCTTTTTATTGCGCTGCTGATTGCAGGTTTTGCCATCAAGCTGCTGTTTTTCAAAAACAACGAGGACAAAACTGCCAGGTTTGAAACCGCACAGATTAAACACGGGGATTTAACGGTTGCTGTTACGGCAACAGGAAAGCTTGAGCCCGTCACACAAGTTGACATCGGGATTGAGGTTTCAGGTACGGTGGCGGAAATCAAGGCTGATTTTAATCAGCACGTTACCGCAGGACAGGTGCTGGCAACTTTGGATCTGCGGATTTTCGATGCGAAAGTGAAACAATCACAAGGATTGCTAGACCAGGCCAAAGCCAAGCTGATTGACGCACAGGCGACTATCAGCGAAAAAAAACAGGCTTTGGAATTTATGCGTAAAGCTCGGATTTTAAGCGGCGGACAGCTGCCGGCAAAGCAGGATATTGTCACGGCTGAGGCGAATTTGAAACGTGCCCATGCTCAGGAAAAGCTGATTAAAGCCTCGATTTCTCAAGCCGAAGGACAGTTGAAGCTCGACCAGACCAATTTGATTAAAGCCAGTATCAGAACACCAATTAACGGGATTGTGCTGGACAGAAAAATTGAAAAAGGCCAAACCGTTGCCGCCTCTTTGCAAACCCCGGTGATGTTTACCGTGGCCGAAAATCTGACCGAAATGGAATTGCATGTGGATGCCGACGAGGCAGATGTCGGAAAAATTAAAATGGGCCAGCCCGCCAGTTTTACCGTGGATGCCTATCCTGATAAAAACTTTCCCGCCAAAATCAGCGAAATTCGCTATGCCCCGCAAACGGTGAACGGCGTGGTCACTTATGAGACGATTTTGCTGGTGAATAATGCCGATTTATTGCTGCGCCCCGGCATGACAGCAACAGCGGAAGTGGTAGTTAACAAGCTGCAAAATGTGTTATTGGTTCCTTCGGCAGCCTTGCGTTTTACTCCTCCGAATAAGAAAGACAAAAAGACCGAACCGACTTTTCTGGATAAGCTGTTACCACGCGGCCCAAGGCCAACTTCGGGGAATAAGAAAACCGGCAAAGCCAAAGAGAAAAAATCCTCCCCGAAAATCTGGATTCTGGAGCAGAACAAACCGCGAGAAGTGAAAGTGAAAGTGGGGTTAAGCGACGGCGAAATGACTGAAGTGCAATCTGAACAACTAAAGGAAGGGATGCAGGTGATTGTTGATACTGAGAGTTCGCCAAAATGAGTCAGGAAACCGAAAAACCGCTGATTGAATTTCGCAATATCACCAAAGTTTATGGGCAGGGGCAAGCTGAAATGATTGCCTTGCACGGAGTGGACTTAAAAATTAATCGTGGTGAATTTGTTTCTGTGATGGGCCCCAGCGGTTCAGGAAAATCCACCAGTATGAATATTTTAGGTTGTTTGGATGTGCCCAGTAGCGGCAGTTATATGTTTCAGGACATTGCTGTTGACAAATTGTCGCGCGACCAGCGGGCATTATTGCGGCGGCATTATCTGGGTTTTGTGTTTCAGGGCTTTAATTTGTTATCACGCACTTCGGCATTGGAAAATGTGGAGTTGCCGCTGATTTATCGCGGCATGGCAAAACATGAACGCCACATCAAGGCGCAAAAAGCCTTGGAAATTGTCGGGCTAAAAGGCTGGGAACATCATACCCCTGCCGAATTGTCCGGTGGACAGCAACAGCGGGTGGCGATTGCCCGGGCGATTGTCACAGAGCCTACGGTGTTGCTGGCAGACGAGCCGACCGGCAATCTGGATTCGGCACGCAGCAAGGAAGTGATGGAAATGCTCTGCTCTTTTAATCGCGATTTGGGCATTACCATTTTAATGGTGACGCATGAACCGGATATGGCGGAATATGCCAAACGGATTGTGCATTTTGTTGATGGTTTGGTGGCTTCCGATGAACTGACAGCGCGGGGAAAACTATGATTTGGAACGCATTCTTATTGGCCTTGCGTGAAATTCGCCGCAATTTGCTGCGCTCGTTTTTAACCGTGCTGGGGATTGTAATTGGCATTGCTGCGGTGATTATCATGGTGACAATCGGTAATGGCGTCACCTTAAAGGTTTCCAAGCAAATTGCCAGTTTAGGCAGCAATTTGTTGATGGCCCGCTCTGGAGGCCGTGGTATTACAGGGGCAAAAGCCTTTTCCTTTGCGGATGTTAAAGCGATTAAGCAGGAAATCCGGCATTTAACCGCCATAGCGCCAGTGGCATCAAAAAACAGCACCGCAATTTTTGGCAATAAAAACTGGGGTACTACAGTCAACGGTGTTACTAACGATTATTTTGTGGCCGGAAACTGGACTATGACACAAGGGCGGCAATTTACCGACAGCGAGCTGCGTGCCGGCACCATGAGTTGTATTATCGGCAATACCATCTGGAAAGAGCTTTACGAAGGCCAGTCGATTGCCGGAACCAAACTGCGTCTGCAAAAGCTTTCTTGTGAGGTGGTGGGATTGTTGGCAGGAAAAGGCCAGTCTGCACAAGGGCGGGATCAGGACGATACCATTCTGATTCCGTTGCGGGCCATGCAGCGGCGGATTACCGGGACTCAGGATTTTAATACTTTTCTGGTTGCGGTTGAGGAAGGCCGTTCCACTGAAAAAGTGCAAAAGCAGCTAGAGCGGTTATTGCGGGAGCGGCGGCATTTATCCGCAAATGAAGAAAACGATTTTTTTCTGGTGGACACCAAGCAAATTGCTGAAACCCTGACCGGCACCACCGAGATGTTGACTTCGTTGCTAGGTGCGGTGGCGGGAGTGAGTTTGTTGGTGGGTGGAATCGGGATTATGAATATCATGCTGGTGTCGGTGACTGAGCGTACCCGTGAAATCGGTACTCGTTTGGCGATTGGTGCGCTGGAGAGTGAGGTGTTATTGCAGTTTTTGGTTGAGGCTGTGGTGTTGTCGTCCTTGGGCGGTCTTATCGGAATTGTGCTGGCGTTGGTGGCTTCGGTGCTGATTGCGGATTCGATGGATGTGCCGTTCATTTTAAATATTAATATTATTTTCATTGCTTCGTTGTTTTCGGCGGGGGTGGGGATTGTGTTTGGTTATTTTCCGGCGCGGCGGGCGGCGCGGTTGAATCCGATTGAGGCGTTAAGGCATGAATAAAGAAATGGGGCTTTAATATGATTTCAGAATTATTTGAAGGAATGGAAAAGATAAAAAATCTAAAAGCCAATTTTATTGGAGCCATTGGCGAATCTGCAATTCATCAAGTGGCACTCGCTTATTTAGATGACAATTATTATGTTTTAAATGATATTGTTTTAAAAGCAACTAATGGAACAACACAAATTGACCAAATTATTGTCTCTAAATTTGGTATTTTTGTTGTAGAAGTTAAAAATTATAAAGGCTGGATTTTTGGAAATGAAAAAGATGCTCAATGGACACAAACACTAACTAGCGGTAAATATAGATTTCAAAATCCCCTACGGCAAAATTATAAACACGTTAAAACATTACAAAGCCTTTTAAATTATCCTGATAATTTATTTAAATCAATGGTGACTTTTTTAACGGCTGATTTTAAAACTGAATTTCCTGAAAATGTGGTTAACAATGGTACAGATTACTTTCATTTTATTCAAAAACACCAAACAGTTTTATTATCTGATGATGAAGTAAAAACAAGCGTTGATAAAATAATTAGCCATCGCTTGAGTGATGAAGAGCATCAAGCGCATATTACTAAAATCAAAGAACAATATAATAATGCCGATGAAAATAATGCGCCACAATGTCCTCGTTGCGCCAATACAATGGTTTTAAGAACCGCAAAATCAGGTAGTAATATGGGTAATCAATTTTGGGGATGTAGTCGTTATCCACAATGCAAAACCATTATCAATATATCTGATAAGCAAGAAAAATATCAGGAACACGTTAAAAAAATTGAAGAAGTATTAAAACATATGGGATTCTGAATGAGTCTTAACGCAATAGAGGATTAACTCATGTTCTACAGTGATTTTAAATTAGTCAAACTCAAAGAAGAAGTTCATGCAAACACAACCGCAAAAACTCACTAATTTACAATTAGAATTGCTCAAAATATTTAGCTAAGTAGTTAAACAAAAGTTATACGGTATTTAGT
>CAIQWF010000017.1 GCA_903875455.1 uncultured Pseudomonadota bacterium | reverse complement strand
GAAAGTGTTGGTTTAACATAGTTGATAGCTCGTTGAAGTGGGACATAATCTTTCGTTTCGCAAAAATATAATATTTTGTCACATTTTCAACGAGTTATTTTTTGTCATGTACAGAGGCTGGATTCTTATAAAGGCCGTGAATTGCGTTTTAATGATTTGCAAGCCGCCGCCGATGTTATTACGCAATATTATCGCAATGCCGGTTTTTTTCTGGCATTGGCTTACTTGCCGCAGCAGACCATTAAGCAGGGAAAGGTTGAAATCGCCATTCTGGAAGGTCATCTGGATGGCTCGCATTTAAGCGCGGATGCCATTCATCCGTTGAACGAATTGCGTTTGAATAAAGCAGTGCTGCAACGTTTTCTTGATGCTCATGCCGAGGGCGAGATAGTCAGTGAAGACAGCATGGAGCACTTAAGCCTGTTGATTAATGATTTGCCTGGGATTGAGAGCAAAATTGTTCTTGCGCCCAGTAAAAAACTCAATGCTTCTGCGCTCAGTTTGAAGGTCAAGGAAAAACCGCTGCTAAGTGGTTATGCTGCGGTTGACAATCAGGGGCTTTATTCAACCGGTTATTATCGTTTTAGTGGTGGCGTTACCCTGAACGATCCGACAGGCTATGGCGACCAGCTGAATTTGCGGACCCTGACCACGGAAACCGGAAACACTGTTGCAGGCTGGGCTGATTACAACCTGCCGATTAATGGTTATGGCACAAGGTTAGCGGTCAGTTTGTCTGAGTTGCATTACAGCTTGGGCCGGCAATTTACCTCATTGCAGGCTAACGGGATTGCCCGCACCGTGGGGATTTCATTAATACACCCGCTCTGGTTGACACGGCAGGGGCGGCTGATGGGAACTGCACATTATGAACATCGCTGGATGCAGGATAATCTTGAGCTTTTTTCACAAAAGAACGACCGCGAATTGAATGTGATGAGTTTTTCCTTTGCCGGTAATCTTTATGACGAATTATTGCCTGCCAGTGGCTTAACTCAAGGTTATATCAGTGTTTCTGCCGGTGAGGTGACGTTTAATGACCGGCAGGCTTTTGTTCGTGACCAGCAAGTGGGCGCTTTAAAAAGCAACGGCGGTTATCACAAATTTGCCTGGCAATTAAGCCGAACTCAAAACCTGATTGAAGATTTCAGTCTCTATGCCAATTTTCAGGGGCAAGTAGCGAGTAAAAATCTGGATACCTCAGAGCGTATCAGTTTAGGTGGCCCGAATGCTATTCGCGCCTATCCGGTGGGCGAAGGCAGTGCGGCGGAAGGCTGGTTTTTCAATGGTGAGGGACGTTATCGCTTACCGACGATTTCTGGGATGCCCGGCTATTTACAGTTTATCGGTTTTATTGATACCGGATATTCCAGACTCAATGCCAATCCTTTGGTTGGGCAACAACAAAACTCGCGGCGTTTAACCGGTTATGGCTTTGGCCTGAATTGGCTGGAGGCTGTCGGCTTTAATTTACGCACCAGTATTGCCTGGCGGGATGTGAACAAACAGCCGACTTCTGATCCAAGTGCGAATGGCCCGACTATGTATTTTCAATTAACCAAATCCTTTTAAGAATAGAGCCACAAAAATAGTGTGACTCTGCAAAAAGAATCAGACAAAAGGAGAATCAAATCATGAACCACATCTATCGCAGCATTTGGAGCGAATCACTTGCGACCTGGGTTGCCGTGCCGGAAAACACCTCTAGCAAGGGTAAACGCTCATCGGTGCGAAACGCCGTTTTGGCAACCGGTTTGATGGTTTGTTCTTCAGTCAGTTGGGGGTTGCCGACCGGCCAGCAGGTTGTTTCAGGTCAAGTCAGCGTTACCAGCCCTAGTGCAACCCAAATGCAGATTACGCAAGGGACACAGAACGCCATTGTCAATTGGAACGGCTTTTCTATCGCGCCCAATGAAGCCGTTAATATTCTGCAACCGAATATTAGTGCGATGCTGTTGAATCGGGTGGTTGGAATTGATGCCAGCATCATTCAGGGGCAGCTGAGTGCCAACGGCCAGATTTTTTTAATCAACCCTAACGGCATTTTGTTTAGCAATACTGCACAAGTTGATGTCGGTGGCTTGATTGCCAGTACTCACAATATCAGCAATGCCGATTTTTTAAACGGCAATTATCACTTCACCCAGGACGGTGCAACCGGAACGGTTAGCAATCAAGGTTATATCAAAACGCCCGCTGGCGGTGTGGTAGCTTTGATTGGCACCCAGGTCAGCAACAGCGGCACTATTGCGACGCCGCAAGGCACAACCGCGTTGGCTGCGGGCAAAACCGTTGATCTGGATTTTAAAGGCAATGGTTTAATAGAGGTGAATGTTCCAGAAGCGGCCTTGAATGCGCAGGTGAATAATAGCGGCGCGATTTTGGCGGATGGCGGCCTAGTGGTTTTGACGGCCAAAGCGGCTGGTGATTTGGTCAGCACGGTATTGGGAACAGACGGGCTGATTCAGGCCAGAAGTTTAACTTCGCGAAATGGCGAAATTATTCTGGATGGCGGTAGCAGCGGTGTAGTGCAAGTAAACGGCACACTGGACGTCAGTGGTGAAAATGCAGGCGGAAAAATTAACGTCACCGGCAAGGATATTAACATCAACAGCAGCGCAAAGCTGAGCGCTCAAGCTACAAACAGTGGCACAGCCGGAACCATTAATGTGTTGGGCGATATGGCTAGCGGCACACTCAATGTTGCTGGCAAACTGGATGCGTCTGCGTCCGGCACGGCAAATGGTGGTTTTATTGAAACCTCGGCTGCGCATGTGAAAGTAGCTGATACGGCAAAAGTCAGCACCTTGGCGAGCAGTGGTAACAGCGGTACTTGGTTGATTGACCCGGTAGATTTCACTATCGGTGTTGATATGACGGGAGCGGCAGTCAGTTCTGCATTGTTAGGTGGTAATTTCACAGTGCAAAGCACGACGGGTAATGTCAATGTCAATGATGTAGTCAACTGGTCGGCTAACCTGCTGACTTTGAATGCCTATAACAACATCAATATCAATGCCAATATGAATGCGACAAATACTGCCAGTCTTGCGCTTAATTTTGGCCTAGGCGCAGCGGCAGCGGGCAACACGAGCAATATCACTACGAGTAATGGAGCAGCTGTTAATCTTCCTGCCGGAACGACCAACTTTACCACCAAGCAAGGCTACAATGGCGCGGTTAAAAACTACACCGTCATTACCAGCCTGGATAACGGCAATGCTAATTTGGATATAAGCGCAGCAACCTTGCAAGGTATGCAGGGAAATCCTAATCTAAATTATGCGTTGGGAGCGAATATTGATGCCAGTGCAACCAGCAGCTGGAGTTCTGGAGCTGGTTTTTTACCTATCAATGGCTTCTCAGGTACTTTTGATGGAGCGGGACACACTATTACTGGATTAACTATTTATCGACCTGATGATGATAATGTTGGCCTGTTTGGCATTACAAGCTCAACTTCAATAATTCGGAATGTGGGACTGGTCGGTGGCAGCGTAACAGGATCTAACTATGTTGGCGGGCTGGCGGGAAAAAATTATGGCAGCATTAGCAACTCTTACTTCGAGGGGGCTGTGGCTGGCAATAGCAATATCGGCGGACTGGTAGGATGGAACTTTGGCAGCATCAACAACTCCTACTCTACAGCTGCTGTGAATAAGCCTGATTCTAGCGCTAGTAATGTTGGCGGGTTGGTGGGAGCCAACTACGGAAGCATCACTATTTCATCTGCTACAGGCGATGTTTATGGAGCCAACTATGTCGGCGGGTTGGTGGGAAGCAACTACGACAACATTTCCAATTCCTTTGCTAAAGGCAACGTGGTTGGCAATTCCCATGTTGGAGGGCTGGCAGGAGGCAATTATGGCTCCATTAGCAACACTTATGCCACAATAGGTATGGTAACAGGTTCTTCTTATGTTGGCGGACTAGTTGGAGCCAACCAGGGGAATATTAGTGACGTTTACGCCACAGGGACTGTAAGTGGCTCCTCCTATGTCGGTGGGTTGGCCGGAGACAACTTCAGAGGGGCAACCATCAACAGCGCTTGCTCCACAGGTGATGTTGTGTCGGGCACTAAGAATGTTGGCGGATTGGTGGGAGGCAACTACGGTAATATCGCCAATGTTTACGCCACCGGCGATGTGACGACTGGATCTTCTCTCGCTAACAACGTTGGTGGACTTGTAGGAGCTAACTATGGAGGCATTATCAGCAACGCTTACGCCACCGGTGACGTGACTAGTTCTTATGGCTCTAACAACGTTGGAGGTCTGGTGGGAGGTAACTATGGCGGCAGTATATTCAATGCTTATGCGACAGGTCATGTAACTGGTTTTTACGATGTTGGTGGACTAGTGGGAGGCAACTACGGAGGCACTATCAGCAATGTTTACGCCATAGGTCGTGTTGATGGCTATGCCTGGGTTGGTGGACTGGTGGGATACACTGACGGAGGAAGCAGCATTACCAACTCCTACGCTACAGGCGATGCGAGAGGTTATTATGATGTCGGTGGGCTGGTAGGGCTCAACTATGGTAGCATCACCAACTCTTATGCAACAGGTTATGTCTATGGTAACTATGGCGTTGGTGGATTGGTGGGATACAACTCTGGTAGCATCTCCAATTCCTATGCGGCAGGTTATGTCTATGGCTATGGTTATGGCGAGGGCGATATCTTCTATAGCCAGGTTGGTGGCTTGGTGGGGGCTAGCAATGGCAGTATCAGTAATTCCTTCGCTATCGGTAATGTATATGGTTATGGTCAAGTTGGTGGTCTGGTTGGCACCAACTATGGCAGAGGCAGTATCAGCAATTCTTTCGCCACAGGCAATGCAACTGCGTGGTCTGGTGATGGTTGGGATGGCACCATGGCAGGGGGCTTGGTGGGATCCAACTTTGGAAGCATTACCAACGCTTATGCCACAGGCAGTGTAAACGGCTCTTTGAATGTTGGCGGACTAGTGGGATATAACAAATCCGGGAGTAGCATTCAGAACACTTACGCCACGGGTAATGTATCTGGTTCTAATTTCGTTGGAGGACTAGTAGGAGAGGATTATAGCTCCAACATAACTAATTCCTTCTGGGATATGCAAACCACAGGTCAAAACATTGGCGTTGACGTTGGCAGCAACGCTGGCGTAACAGGTAAAACCACTGCTGAAATGATGCAAATGCCAACTTTCAGCAATGCCGGCTGGGACATCAGCAATGTAGGTGGAAGCTCTGCCATTTGGCGGATTTATGAAGGCAGCACCGCTCCTTTACTGCGTTCTTTCTTAACTCCCTTAACTGTTTACTTTGACGGCACTAATACCTACTCCAACGGCGACCCTGCCCATTTGTTCGGTTTCGGACTGGATCTTTATTCTGACCAGCAAGGCTATGACATTTCCTTTGTCACCGTTCCCAGTTTAGGCAATCAAACCACTTCAATCCAATCGATAACCCCGCCTAACCCGCCACCTAATCCCGGCACCGACTCCAAACAGTCCATTCAGGATGCTACCGAGGATTTTCATAACGCCCCTTCCTCTCCTGGCCTGCCATGCAACAGCGCCAGCAAAGATTGCAACAAACGCGCGGTGATTGAGCCAATACTCAAGGTAAAAAACACCGCAGGACGGGTGGAGCGTTTGCAGATGAGTGCCAACAAACAATTCGTGTCGCTATTAATGGAGGATGGTTCGGTGCGGGTTTGGGATTTTAACCGCGGTCTGCAACGGCAAATGGTTGCGGCCAATAAAAAACAGGCATTGACTGACATCAGTGCCGTTGATGACAAAGGCGAACTTTTATCCATTTCCAATAGAAGAGGTATCGTCGCACAAGACATTATTAGCGCACTGATTGATGAACGTTTTGGCCTGCGGATGGAGGATATCAATAGCTTCATCACCTCTGCCGATGGCCGGCTATTGTTAGTGAGCCTGAAATCCGGCGAGATAATGTTGTGGCGTAACGGCTCAAGCTCTCAATCTTCCCGTCAGTCGGATGCAAATAATAATCCGGCTTCGACAGAAGAAAACGAAGAAATCTCCGAGACTCGCGCCCCGGTTAATAATTTAACGCCTGCCGAGCATGAACAAAACAAAAAAGATGCCGGTTCTTCTGAACCAGCCGCTGTTTTTACACCGGCAAACAACGGCCAAAACCAAAAGATCTGGAAAATGTCCTACCAGCGTGGCAGCGTAAACAGCCTGACCATGACAAAAGACAAACGCTATGGCGCGATACTTAGCCGCCAACCCGGAGTTTACGGCCTGGCCGCCAGCGAATCGAAATTCAAACCGGTGATTGATGCGGTAGATATTATTGATCTTGCCACAGGAAAAATCGTTAAATCCCTGCCTAATCAGGGAGAGTATATTATTTATATGGAGTTTAAAGACAACGACACCCTGCAAATCGGCTTGGCCAGCGGCGAAGTGCTTGACTGGTCAATTGCCACAGGCGAGCAAAAAATGGTGGCTAATTTTGCAGAACATGTGGTTGCGGTTGATACTGACGCCGCCCACGACACTTTTGCTTTTGTGTTACAGGATGGCACGGTGCGGGTTGGTGACGACAAGAATAATATCCATCTGAGCATTCAAAATAAGGAAAATCCTTTCAAATATGCCAAACTGCTGGCCGATGGCAAAAAAGTACTGACGGTGTTGGCAAGCGGCGATCTGTCACTTTGGGATGTTGCAACCGGCAGAAAAATAGCACGGCTGTTTTCCATGCAGAACGGCTGGACAGTGATGGATGCTTTCGGGCGTTTTGACGGCTCAGAAGAGGCGATTGAAAACTTCAGCTGGCTGGCCAATGAAGATGACATTCCGCTGGACAAGTTTTCGGAAAACTATTACGAGCCGGGTTTATTAACCTCGCTGCTACAGAATCAGGACTATATCCACGAAGACCTTGGCATGGTACAAAATGGCATTACCTTGCCGCCCAAGCTGAATTTGCAGTTGGCAGAACAGCAAAGCAAAGACGATAACGTGGCGTTGCAGCTGGATGTTTACGATCGCGGCGGCGGCATTGACAAGATTAATGTCTATCATAACGGGAAACTGCTCAATAATGACAATGTCGTTGTTACTCAGGACAACGCGGCAGACCATCGGCTGCTAAAAATAAACATTACTCCCAATCCCGGCAAAAATACCGTTAAGGTGGTTGCTACAAATGATATAGGCATTGAAAGCAGCAGGTCAGAGTTAAGTTTTGATGGTAAAACCAAAGCCTACTCTCCCTCCTTAAGGCTATTAACGGTGGGCATTAATCAATACAGCGATCCCAATTTGAATCTGTCTTACAGTGTCGCCGATGCCAATGCCATTGCTCAGACCATAAAAAACAACTCAAAAGTTGCTGCCAGTATCCATCTGCTGAATGAAAAAGCGACCAAACCCCGAATTTTGGCGGAACTTAAAGAGTTAAGCCGAGGATCGCAACATGATGAGCTGGTCATTTATCTTGCCGGACACGGTATCGCTGTAGGTAAAGAATGGTATTTCTTACCCTATGAAACCCGAATCCAGCCTACGGTTGAACAAATTGCCGCAACAGGCATCACCGCCACCGAACTGGGCAATATTTTCAAGGATTCAAAAATACAGCACATTCTGTTAATGGTCGATGCCTGTTATTCAGGAGCCAGTACCGATGCTTTCGACAAGTTTAAAAATGGACAACAGCATTTTACCCGGCAATTGAGTCGCTCACTGGGAATAACCGTGATTACAGCCACTACCAAAAATCAGGAGGCGGCTGAATTGCAAAGTCTCGGTCATGGTCTGTTTACATATCTGATGACCAAAGAGATGGAAAACAAGGAGGCCAGCAACTCTGTTACAGCGCATGGTGTTGCCGCCAGCATTGTTAAAACCCTACCTGCATTCTCCAAAAAAATGCTGGGAATCAGCCAAGACCCAGCCGTTTATACGTTTGGCAGTGATTTTATGCTGACGGATTCGAGCAAAAAAGCAGCAAAGGATAAGATTGCGGGTAATGCTAAAACCAGCGTTCAGCCTAAAAAAGCCAATTAATAGCAGGACCGAAAAAGTAGGGGCGGTGACATGAGCGTCGCCCCTTTTCTTTATAAATTTTGTAATGGCTTGAAAATAAGCGTTCAGATATTTATCCTCGTACAGAGTTTATTCATCTCGTTACAAACACATTTGAAAATTTTTCCCGGCTTGGCATTTTTTCAAATGTTGTTTTTATAGCGTTAAGTTAAACCCTGTCTCACTTTTATTGCCAAAAATTTAACCTAATTTATTATGAATCTTTATCCCTTGTTACGTCCCGCCTTATTTGCGTTAGACCCAGAAACCGCTCATGTTGCTACGCTTAAGTTGCTGAAAATGGCTGAGCAAACCGGCTTAACGAAACTGGTTGCGGCCCCCAATACCGACAAACCTGTCACCGTAATGGGACTGGAGTTTAAAAATCCGGTCGGATTGGCTGCCGGTTTGGATAAAAATGGTGATTATATTGATGGTTTGGCCGGATTAGGTTTCGGCTTTGTGGAAATCGGCACCGTTACCCCGCGCCCGCAGCCCGGAAATCCTAAGCCGCGCCTGTTCAGACTGCCCGAACATCAAGCGATTATTAACCGTATGGGGTTTAATAATCTGGGCGTCGACCATTTGGTTGAGCAAGTGAAAAACTGCCGTTATCAGGGGATTTTAGGGATTAATATCGGCAAAAATTTTGACACGCCGATTGAAAATGCCACTGAAGATTATCTGATTGGCTTGCGTAAAAGTTATGCGCTTGCCAGTTATGTCAGCATTAATATTTCTTCGCCTAATACCAAAAATTTGCGGCAGTTACAGCAGGGTGATGAGATTAAAAACTTATTGTCTGCACTAAAGCAGGAGCAGCTGGTTCTGGAAAAACAGCATGGTAAATATGTGCCGTTGGCAGTGAAAATAGCGCCTGATTTAAACGATGAAGAAATCAGCCATATTGCCGGTTTGCTGCTGGAATTTGCCATTGATGCTGTGATTGCTACCAACACCACGATTGAGCGTGAAATGATTAAAAATCATCCGTTAGCCAATGAAGCAGGCGGTTTAAGCGGTGCGCCGGTGAAAGAAAAATCCACTTATGTGGTGAAAAAACTGGCGGAAGTTTTAAATGGCAAGTTGCCGATTATTGCGGCGGGCGGGATTTTATCAGTCACTGATGCACAGGAAAAACTGGCGGCAGGCGCAAGTCTGGTGCAGATTTACAGCGGTTTTATTTATAAAGGCCCGCAGCTGATTGCGGATATTCTGGAGAGTTTGTGACTTTTTAAAATTTATTTAACGCGATAAGATGCGCTTCCCTTCGTTCAGCACATCCTAAAATTTTCTGCGTTATAGGATGTGCTGAACGAAGGGAAGCGCATCATGGAAGAATCAAAACCGCCAAAGGCAAAACCCAAGGCGGTTTTTTATTGCCTGTGATTTGATAAATTTCAATGCGAAAATCCGGCAATTTTGATTTCAATCGCTTTGATTTGTTCCTCAATCGCCGAATTAGGGCTGAGTTTATACAGTTGTTTCAGATTGTTTAACTCGTTTTTCAAATTGATTAAAGTTAAATCCTGCTGTTTTTTCTGCTTGGCAGGGTCAGGCGTAAAATCTTCATAACGACGTTCCATCAGCCAGCCTTGCGCCATTTTTCGGGTTAAACCATGCGCAATCGGCCTTTGCGCTTCCTGTTTAGCCGCTTCAATAATCTGTTTATATTGCTCAGGACTCAATTCTCCCAGTTGCAACCAGCGCATGGCGGCGCCGTTTCTGCCCTGCTTTAGCTTAAACGCATCCCAGAATTTATCAAAAGCGACGCGCTGTTTTTCCGACAATTGCTGGTAATAATTCTGATTTTTTTGCGGTTCAGCGGCTTTATCAGCGCCGTAACCATAATAGTTCATGCTATTCCAAAGCTGCTCGGCATATCGAATCGTGGCAGACAGGTTATTAATTTCCGGCAAGGCGCGAATAATAATCTGCTGGATAAATTGTTTTTTAGTCATGACTTTTTGCTGGGTAAATCTAAAACAGGCGTTAATCTTGGCAAGGCCAACGGTGATTATATCCAAAGATGGCTTTTGAATTCGACTTGATTAATCGCCTGCCCACAGCAGCAAGATACTGATGTTTTATGCTACAGACTTTTGTTGAAAGCCCGGCAAAAAAAGCGTATCTTTCAAGCTTTAGCGTTTGCTTATTTACCATGGCCTGGCTGGCAGAATCGACAGCAGATTAAAAACATAAATTTCTTTAAGCGCAACTTGAGAGGAAGAACAATGACTATAAAAAATAATTATAACAGACGGCAATTTTTACAATCCTCTGCCCTGGCTTTGGCGACAGCGGCTTTTCCTAAAGCGCTATTGGCCAATATGGAAATGGGAACGGTGAAAAGTGTCGCTACACCGGGCTTTAATCCTGACGTGGAACTTGAAATTACCGCAATCAAAACAGCGGTGCCCATTTTCAGCGGCAATAAAACCCATGTTTATAAATACGAGTCGAAATTGTTAAAAGGCCCGGCAGACACGGTGCAGGCTCTTGGTGACATTCACCTTGGTGCCCGCCTGAATTTTCAGCATGGACAAAAAATCCGGGTATTTTTTAGAAATCAGCTGGGGGAGCAGAATATTATTCACTGGCATGGCCTGCATGTGCCGCAAAAAAGTGATGGTCATCCGATGTATGCTATTGAGTCCGGCGAATCTTATGTTTACGAATTTGAAATGCTCAATCCTGCCGGAACCAGTTTTTATCATACCCATACCCACAATTTTACCGCACGGCAGGTTTACAAAGGCATGGCGGGGATGATTACTGTCAGTGATGCCAATGAGAAAAAACTGGAGTTGCCGCAGGGGGAATATGATTTGCCGCTGGTGATTCAGGACCGCACTTTTGATGAAAATAATCAGCTGGTGTATGTTCACAGTATGCACGACCGGATGCTGGGCTTTTTAGGTTCGACGGTTTTGGTGAACGGCCAGCCCAACAAGGAGTTTGAAGTAAAGTCCCGCGCTTATCGGTTCCGGGCGTTGAATGGCTCTAACTCACGGATTTACAAATTGGGTTGGGATGACGGTACGCCACTGGTTGCAATTGGCACGGACGGCCATTTGCTGGAAACCCCGGAAACCAAGCCTTACATTATGATGGCTCCGGGTGAGCGGGTGGATTTGTGGCTGGATTTTAGCGGTCGGGCAGTTGGTTCAAAACTGGTAATGTACAGCTTACCTTATCAGGGCTTAATGCCGGCGATGGGTAAAATGCAGCAAGGCCGGGGACGCGGTCGGATGGGAATGGGCATGATGGGTATGGGGATGATGTCACACGGCGGCTTGGCGCAGGGGGCGAAGTTTCCGATTGCAACTTTCAAAGTGACAGCGAAAGTCAGCGACTCGCCCAAACTGCCACAGCATTTATCCACGATTAAACGGTTTACTGATGCCGATGTCGATAATGCCAGCAATCCGATTCCAATTGCTTTGTCGATGGGGCATATGAGTCCGCAAATCAACGGCAGGTCGTTTTCGATGGATAGAGTTGATGCGACAGAAAAAGTGGCATTGGGTTCGCATAAAAAAATCAGGATTTTCCACGCGCACTCTGAAGGCGGGATGGGGATGATGGGCGGAATGATGCACATGGCACACCCAATTCATTTGCATGGACAGCAATATCAGGTGGTTTCCAGAAAAACCACCCACGTTAATGAGGAGAATTATGCCACGGTGAGTGAAGGCTTTTTGGATAAGGGCTGGAAAGATACGGTGTTATTAACGCCGGGCGAAGAGATTGGAATCATTAAGCCGTTTGAAGATTTTGCCGGGTTGTTTTTGTATCATTGCCATAATCTGGAGCATGAAGATTTGGGGATGATGCGGCAGTTTTATGTGAGCTAATTAGCTGATATAAAGGTCGGGCGATGCTTTTGCGAAATTGCTAACCCGACCTGCACATCAAAAGAGTAATAACATTGCAGATTATTAAAGCTCTTTGACTTCAAAATCGTGAGTAATTTCCACCCCGCCTTTTGCCAACATAATCGAAGCAGAACAGTATTTTTCAGCCGACAAATTCACAGCCCGCTCCACCGCCGATTCTTTTAAATTGCGCCCCGTCACCACAAAATGCAGGTGAATTTTGGTAAACACCGCAGGAATGGCATCAGCACGTTCAGCAGTCAATTCTGCTACACAATCGGTGATGTCATGGCGGCCTTTTTGCAAAATATCCACCACATCAAACGACGAACAACCGCCCAGGCCGATTAACAGCATTTCCATTGGCCGGATGCCGATATTGCGTCCGCCATGATCCGGCGGGCCATCCATAACCACCGCATGACCGCTGCCCGATTCGCCGACAAACATTTTGCCATCAACCCATTTTACTTTTGCTTCCACAGCGCCAACCTCTTAAGTTAAAAAATCATAGAATAGCATATCTTATTTTATGCCCAGATTTTATGATGCGCACTTTCTCCGACAGATAAGCCATGCACGACACATTCCCTCTGCTTCAAAACAGCGACTTTCCAAGAATTCAGCGCCAAAAACTGGAAATTTTTCAACTTAACCTAGGCTATTTATGCAATCTCAGTTGCAGCCATTGCCATGTCAATGCCAGCCCGAAGCGCACAGAATTAATGGCGAAAGACACGATTGAGCTGATTTTTGAGTTTGCAATACAAAATCAGATTAAAACTTTCGATTTAACCGGCGGTGCCCCGGAAATCAATCCGCAGTTTCGTTATCTGGTGAAGCGGGCGGTTGAACTGGGTATTAAAGTGATAGACCGCTGCAATCTGGTGATTCTGGAAGAGCCGGGTTTTGAAGATTTAGCCGGTTTTTTAGCGCAGCAACGGGTGGAAATCGTCGCGTCTTTGCCTTGTTATCTGCAAGATAATGTCGACAAACAACGCGGCAAAGGCACGTTTCAACACAGCATCGCCGCTTTGAGGCGCTTGAATGCGTTAGGTTATGGCCAGGAACATAGCGGCTTGAAACTGAATCTGGTGTTCAACCCTCAAGGTGCGAGTTTGCCGCCGCCGCAACAAAGTCTGGAACAAAGTTATAAGCAGCATTTAGCCGCGCAATTCGGGATTGTGTTTAATCAGTTATTTGCCATTACCAATGTGCCGATTCAGCGGTTTGGCAGTGTGTTAATCAGCCACGGCCAGTTTGAGTCTTATCTGCAATTATTGCGCGATAATTATCAGGCGAATAACCTGCAAGGATTAATGTGCCGCAATACCTTGAGCATTGACTGGCAAGGTTTTGTTTATGATTGTGATTTTAATCAAATGCTGAATTTGCCGTTAGGCGATAAACAAACCCAAACCCATTTACGCGAGTTAAATTTTGCCAATCTTGCCCAGCAACCGGTTCATACCTTGCAGCATTGTTATGCCTGCACCGCAGGGCAGGGTAGCAGTTGTGGCGGGGCGTTGCAGTAAACAGTTTTCCGCAGACAAAAAAAATGCGACGGATTAGGTCGCATCAGAGAAGGATATATGGTTAAAAACACGGGCTTAATTTTTAGGAGGTAAGCGAGTGTTTTAAGTTGCGCACATTGTAACTATCTGATTGGGAGTTGAAAATGTGGCATATTGCCGCGTGACAAATTGTCGCAGAGCCCCTAAAGAAAAAGTTAAGCCGTTTCACCATTTAAAGTCACCAGCAATTTTCTGGCACCGCCGTAATCACGATGTTCGCATAAATAAATGCCCTGCCAGGTTCCCAGTGCTAATTTTCCCGCCTGAACCGGAATATTCAGGCTAACCCCCAATAAAGAAGATTTTAAATGCGCCGGCATATCATCAGCGCCTTCAGTGGTGTGAATGAAATAGGGGGCGTTTTCCGGCACCGCCAGGTTGAAATAACTTTCAAAATCCTGCCGGACGCTGCGGTCAGCATTTTCATTGATGGTCAATGCAGCCGAAGTATGTTGCAGAAAAAAATTAGCCATACCGATTTTGATATGCCGCACTTCAGGAACCTGGCTCAAAATTTCATCAGTGACTAAATGAAAGCCGCGCGGTTTTGATTTTAAGGTTAGATTTTTTTGTAGCCACATGGTGTTTTCAAAAGGATTAGGATTAACAGAACACAAAGCCTATCACTTTTTGACAGGCAAAAAAAATGCGGCTGATCAGACCGCATTAGAGAAAGGATATATAAAAAAACGTCAAACTTAAGCTACGAGGTAAGAAAAAGTTATAAACTGGAAACATTTTAACCAGTCAATAAAGCCTTGAAAATGTGGCAAATCGTCGCGTGTCAAATTGTCGCAGCTGAAAATTTAATGATTGACATAGTGTTTTTAAAACTCAAAAATAACTTCAGGCTATATTTTTAGTCGTTACCCCCGTGTTTCGGGACTGCAAATATTTAATGTAAAGAAGTGAGTAATGATTGAGTTAATTCGGTTTAATCCTAGAATCTGGTTTTTCCTAGGCAGCATCAGTTGTTTTTCCATGTTGGGAGTCGGTGCGTATCTGCAATTTATAGAACATTTGGAGCCTTGTCCGCTTTGTATTTCGCAGCGCATCGGCCTTTTTTTGCTGGGGTTGGTATTTTTAATCGCCGCCATTCACAATCCAGCCGCCAAAGGAATAAAAGTTTACAGCATTCTCGGCGCATTAACGGCGGTCGGCGGCGGTTCAATTTCTGCCCGGCATGTGTGGATTCAGCATCTGCCAGCCAATGAAGTACCTGAATGCAGTCCGGGCTTGGAATATGTATTTGAAAATTTTCCGCTGACCGACACCCTTAAATTAATGCTAAACGGCACCGGCGAATGTGCAAAAGTAGACTGGACGCTGTTAGGGTTAAGCATTCCGCAATGGACGTTAATGGCTTTTTTAGGACTGGCGACCCTCAGTGTGTTACAAATCTGGAACATCAAACAGGATTAATCAATGGAACCAATTCACGCGCTTGCACTTGCCATCGGGGTTTGCCTGCTGGTGTTATATATCTTTTTCTGGTTTATTTTGCCGGTACTGTGGAAATATCTGCTGCTGCCGTTAGGAAAACTGGCTTATTTTCTATTGATGCTTGTTTTTGGAATCAGTTTTTTTATGATTTTTGCCCTTGGCAAACATTATGGCATTCCTGAAAATGTCCAGCTGGGAATGGCAGTTTTTTCTGCGGTAATTTCAGGGATAAAGTGGGCTACAAAACGCAAATAGCTCGAAAAGTTGTTTTAAATGTCAAGCGAAAAAATAAAAAACCGAAAAGTTATGCACAAAATGACAATGAATATTTAAAATTTCTGTCAAGCGAATTTTGTAACTGTTTGATTTAAGTTGAATGCAAGTAAGATATTGAAAAATAAGGATTTTTTCTTTTGGTAATTAACTGGCCAATGTAACAAAACTGTAATAAAAACCGTAACTAAGCGAGAAAGACAGGTGTTTTTCCACAAAGTTATCCACAGTTTTTGGGGATAACTTTAGTTTTTCAACTGCAATAAGCACTTAGCGAGATTTTTACAAGTTTTCAGGCAAAATTTTCTAAATTTTCGAGTGAAATTTGCCAAATTTTTTTCGGCAAGTTGTGCCCAATTGCCCCAAATCAGGAGCTGCAAAAATAACGCTGATAACCCAGATAAACCAGAACTGCCAGCAACATCCAGCCGGCAATTAAAGGCCCTACCAAGCCGTCATAATTACTGACCAGAAAAGCGTAAGGCGAAGCAAAATCGGTGTTTAAAAACATTTTGCTAATCTTGATTTGCCAAACCCAACTGGCGTGCAGACCGGCGCATAATCCCAGGCTCTGCGGCATTTGGCTGCGGATAACCGCCAAAAATACCCCAACCATAAATAAGCCAGAAAAAGCTGAAAGTACAGAAGGATTGAGCCAATTTACAATTGCCTCACCAAACAACACAAAACCGCTGCTCAATTTTAAATCCTGATACGGAACCACAGTGCTGGTTTCCAAAAAATGCAAGGATCCATAATAAAAGGAGCTGACTAAAATCGCAGCCCATACTGCCATTTTTTTCTGTAAACCCGTTAATACCACGCCGCGAAAGATTGGCTCTTCCACATAAGAAATCAATAGGGCTAATAACAAGGCAATGCCGGTTTTCTTCAAAAAAACTGCTAACGTCCAAATTTTTGTGTGATCCCAAACATGAACTTCCAGCAAATACAGCAAGGCAAATATCGGCAACAGGGTTAAAAAGCCAAAACAAAAACCTAATCCCATTTGTTTGGCAAAAACGGTTTTTGGTGCAAACCCAAGTTCCGCCCAGCTCAGCTTTAAATAACGTTGGAATGGGAAAATGCTGAGTATCAATAATATTTGGGTGATGCGGCTGATGGTTTTATTCAATGGCATAATATCGCCCGCCATCATCAAAATGCCATAGCTTAACAGGCAGGAAATTGAGATAAGCCCGAACAAAACCGCTAGTGGCGCGAGAGCATAAAGTACGTAGCTGAGAAAAGAGTGTTTAAACAAAATCCCCCCACAACATTTGCACGGCGGACAGGGCTGCTAACGCTGCCGTTTCGGTTCTTAAAATTCGCTTTCCCAGCGAAACCGGGATGAATCCGGCGTGTTTGGCAAGCTCTCTTTCGGCTTCAGTAAAGCCGCCTTCGGGGCCTGACAATAACGTCACGCAGTTTTGTTCAGGCTGAAGCTGTTTCAAGGTAAATTTTGCATACGGGTCTAAAAATAGCTTTAAGCCGTGTTGCGACAATGCCCATTCGCCTAATTCAGAAATTGGATTTAACGGCGGAACCAGGGTGCGACCGCTTTGCTCGCTGGCGTGTTGGGCGATTTTTTGCCAATGCCCCAATTTTTGCGCTTCTTTATCGCCTTTAATCTGTATATTGCAGCGGCTGGTGTTTAGCGGGGTAATGGTATTTACGCCCAGTTCCACCGATTTTTGGATTGCCCAGTCCATGCGGTCTCCACGGGAAATACCTAAACCAAAGGCCACATTTAATGAGGATTCAACATCACGTTCCAGCCATTCACTGATAGAGACGCGCACCCTTTTTCGGCTGACTTCTTCCAGATTTGCCAAATATTCACCGCCGCGACCATTAAAAAAAATGATTTGCGCATTCTCTTTTAAGCGCAGCACTGTTCTTAAATAATGTGCTGAGTCATCATCCAGGCTCAAGGATTGCCCCACTTGCAGCGGCACGGGCAAATATAAACGGGAAACGCGCATGATTAACCCTGCACCGCAAAATTTAGCGCATCCCAGGTCACATCGACCATCCAGGCAATTTCCTGCTCGGTAATCACGTAAGGCGGCATGAAATAAATCACATTGCTGATGGGCCGCAGTAACAGGCCTTTTGATAAAGCGTACTGATAAACTTTTAAATTTCGCCGTTCCTGCCAGGCAAAAGCTTCGCCGGTGTGTTTATTTTTCACAAACTCTATCGCCAAAATCATCCCGGTTTGCCGCACTTCAGCGACATTGGGATGATCTCTAAAGCGTTCAGTGGCCGTTGCCAGCGCCAAAGCGAGCGGTATATTTTTCTGGATAATATTTTGCTGCTGAAAAATTTCGATGGTGGCAACGCCGGCGCGGCAGGCCAGTGGATTGCCGCAATAGCTGTGCGAATGCAAAAATGCGGTCAGATTCTGGTAGTCATCATAAAAAGCCTGATAGACCTCATCATGCGTCAACACCACAGACAACGGCAGATAACCGCCGCTTAAGCCTTTTGACAGGCAGATAAAATCAGGGCTGATTCCGGCTTGTTCGCAGGCGAACATCGTTCCGGTGCGGCCAAAACCGACGGCAATTTCATCGGCGATTAAATGTACATTGTATTTATCGCAGGCGGCCCGGAGCAGCGTTAAATAAACCGGATCATACATCCGCATTCTTCCTGCGCCTTGCACCAGAGGCTCAACAATCACCGCTGCCACACTGTCCGCATGTTCAGCGATAGTCTGTTCCATTTCCGCAAAACGCCGGATTGAATAATCACGCCATGACTCGCCGGTTTCACGATGAAAACAATCAGGGCTGGGAACGGTAATCACCTCCATCAATAATGGCGCGTAAATCTCCTTGAAATAACCCAGATTGCATACTGCCAACGCTCCCAGGGTTTCGCCGTGATAGCTGTTATCAAGGGCGATAAATTTGGTTTTTTGCTTTTGGCCGCGATTTTGCCAGTAATGAAAACTCATTTTCAGCGCGACTTCAATTGCGGCCGAGCCACTATCGGCATAAAAAACCTTGCTGAGATTGGCCGGGGTGATTTCCACCAGTTTTTCCGCCAGGGTAATGGCGGCATTGTGAGTCATGCCGCTTAAAATCACATGCTCCAGCGTATCAAGTTGTTCTTTCAAAGCTTGATTGATGTAAGGATTGGCATGACCGAACAGATTTACCCACCATGAACTGATGGCATCCAGATAGCGGTTGCCTTCAAAATCTTCCAGCCATACGCCTTTGCCGCTTTTGATGGGCACAACGGGTAGGGTTTCGTGGTCTTTCATTTGGGTGCAAGGATGCCAAAGTACCGCAGCATCGCGTTGGATAAAGGCTTGGTTGTTCATACGCTGGTTTGTGAGAATGAAAAATTGCCGCAAAGTATACCGCAGAACGATAGGGAGTTTTTATTTTGAGTTTGTAGAAAAAAGGTTAGTGATTGCCTGTCAGCAGGCAGTCATCCACCCCTGATAACATCGAAGAGCAAAAAAAGCTTTTTTCGATGTTGATTAAATTTTCACATCATTCCTATGGTCTAACTGACTGGAATGGTTGCCTGGGATTTTTTAACAGCTCTTCTGATGTCTTTTTTACAATTACACTGCTGCTAAAAATACTGCAATCTGGTATCGTTTTGTAAAAGTTAATTGCAAAGCCAGCTTTCGTGTTTGCTTCATTGGTTTGATTGAAAAAACGATAGCAAGACCGGCCTGGTATTTTCAATGGCTTAAAAATGAATTGCGGTTTTTAGTTGAGATCATCAAATAAAAAAAACAAGGAGCGATAAATGCCCGATCCAGATTATGATAAAAAGCGTTGGCCTAGTCTGTTTTTCAGCGAAAAAGCGGTGGAAAGACAAATTATTCCAGAGGAAAAAAAGCCTGAAAAAAAAAATGTAACTCTTACTGGCGAGGGGCGGCCGTTTTGGGTGAATCAATTATTTGAAGGTAAGGTATTCATTGAAAATAGCAGTCAAAATAAACTGCAAATCATTAAAAATGGCATCGTCATTCATGAAGTAGACCTGGAAAAAGCCAAAGAAGAAATAATTTTAGGCCGACATCCTCTTGCTGAAATTCAACTGGAAGGTGCAAGAATTTCAATGTTTCATCTGGGGATTCTGAAAAAAGAGGGGGGCTATTTTATTCAGGATTTGGACAGTGAAAGCGGTTCTTTTTTAAATGGCGAAAAACTGCAACCTAAAGAGGCTGTGCGTCTGCATGATTGCGACATTATCGAGTTGCCTGATTTTTCCCTGAAATGTGTGTTAGCGGACACGCCGGCAGTAAAAACTGAGCCGAAACCGGAAAATACGCCTAAATTCGAGAATCTGATTAAGCCTAAAAACAACCCTGAACCTGAAGTTAAGTCTGAGCTCAAACCTGAGATCAAGCCTGAGCCGGAAATTAACCCTCAGCCTGCCCGCGCCAGCAAGCCTAAGTCGAAAAACAAGAAAAAGGCCGATAAAAAAAGAAAGGAGCTTCCTGCAACCAGCAAGGATGTTATCGTGCCAGGAATTGAAGAGCCTAAATATTGTCCTTTAATGTCGCATTTAATTGACGGCCACGACAAAATTGCAGTCTGGTCGAAAGGCACCACCGTTTTGCAGGTTGCCGATATTATTGATGAAACCGGCGATACAAAAACTTTTCGCCTGGTGAGTTATGAAAATCCAATTTTATTTTCCTACCAGCCTGGGCAGTTTATTACCTTTTTGTTAAATATAAACGGTCAGGAAGTACAGCGCTCGTATAGCATGTCGTCATCACCTTCTCGTCCCCACACTTTGGAGCTTACCATTAAACGGGTGCCAAACGGTCTGGTTTCAAACTGGTTATGTGATAACGTTAAACTGGGCGATAAACTGACGGTAAAGGGCCCGTCCGGTAAGTTTACCTGTTTTCATTATCCCTCGAACAGAATCATGTTTCTTGCCGCCGGCAGCGGCATTACTCCGGTGATGTCAATGGCTCGCTGGATAGTCGATACTGCGGCGGACGTGGATGTGAAATTTATTGCTTCTTTCAAAAATCCGGCGGAAATTATTTTCCGAAAAGAACTGGAACTGTTATCGGCCCGGCACGGCAGTTTTCGCGTAGCTTTAACCGTAACTTCAAGCTGGCAAAGCACTGAATTCTGGACCGGATTTACCGGCAGAATCAGCCCACAGATGATAGAAATTGTTGCCCCCGATTTTCGTGACCGGCATATCTTCATGTGTGGACCTGACGTTTTTATGGAAGAAATGAAAGAGATGTTGCGGACACTGGATTTTCCCATGGCAAACCTGCATTCGGAGAGTTTTACGGCCGGACGGGTGGCGAAAGGGGTGGCTACGCATTCAGAGGAAAAAGGAAAATATCGGGTTAAGTTTTTAAAATCCGGGCTCACTGTAAAAACCGACGGCAGAAAATCCATCCTGCAACTGGCGGAGGCGAATGGGGTGGAGATTGATTATAGCTGTCGTGCCGGTTATTGCGGGGATTGCAGGGCCAAAGTGAAAGGGAAAGTGAAAATTCTTGAAAATGCTGAAATTGACGAGCAGGATAAAGAACAGGGATTTGTTTATACCTGTTGCAGTTTTCCAGAAGGCGATATCAATGTTAAGGCGTAAAACATAAGGCAAGGCTAGCGAAAAAAGCTTACAAGGTTGTTTTTTTAACATCGATGTGGAGTTGTTAATCGATTTTTTGTTACAATCAAAAAATATTAATAAATGGCACTGTAGATCAAAAAATCAGCAGTGCTGGGTTTTGGGCTCACCGAGAGATTTATGTTTAAACTGACGATTGACGAACACACTTATTCCTGTCAGGAAGGCGAAACCGTGCTTGACGCCTTGCTGCGGGAAAAAGTCGATATTTCTTATATTTGCAAACTGGGTTCATGCCAGACCTGTGTAGTGCGTAGTCTTAACTGTGCGCCGCCCGCAGTTTCGCAAACCGGGTTAAAAGATACCCAAAAAAAACAGCATTATTTTCTCGCCTGCCGCTGTTATCCAACTGAGGATATGACAATCAAACTGCCTGACCAGTCGGTGTTTTATGCCGAAGGAACCGTGGTTATCAATAAAATGCTGAACCGGAACACGCTGTTATTAGGGGTAAATTTTAAAGATGCGTTTGAATTTCGCGCCGGCCAGTTTGTCAATTTGCAACGCCCTGATGGTTTAACCCGCAGTTATTCGATTGCCAATATTCCCGATGAAACTAATATTTTGAAATTTCACATTCGGCGGTTACCCGGCGGGCGTTTTAGCGAATGGTTACACGATCAGGTGAAAGTCGGTGACACGATTATGGTTTCTGAGCCGAACGGCCATTGTTTTTATCTGCCGGAACGCAGCGAACAGGGACTGCTTTTAGTTGGCACCGGCTCAGGTTTGGCACCATTGGAAGGGATATTGACCGATGCGCTAAAGCACGGCCATTCCGGGCCGATTCATTTGTTTCACGGTTGCCGCGAAGTTGAGGATTTATATCGGATTGAAGAAATGCGCAAACTGGCTGAGAAACACAGCAATTTTTTCTACACGCCTTGTATTTCCGGCGAACGGGTTCCCGAAGGTTTTGCAGAGGGTCGTGTTACCGAGGTTATTTCGGCGGCATTTGTCGATTTGAAAGGCTGGCGGGTCTTTTTGTGCGGTCATCCTGCCATGATCGATCAAATGAAACGGCTGGTTTTTATGAAAGGCGTGGCTTCAAGTGATATTTATTCGGATGCTTTTCTGGTTGTAGAAGTTTAGGAAACTGTATCCAACAACGACGGCTGATATTCTCAATTTGAGCCAGTTATGAAGAATGCGGACAAATCCTGAATATCTTTATGACTGGCTGTTTTAAAAAACCTCCTCCCAAATATTTCCGCGACATCGTTTTTTATTCCTAATTCGGATTAATTAAACCATTGTCCAAAAAAGTTATCTTCCTCACTTGCGGCTTCCCGTTTCGGGAACGAGGTTAAAACCGGGGTTGAAAAGCTGTTGCCTGAAAATTTCTGCGGCGGATTAATCTTTCCTTTCAGTTCAAATTCCAGTTGAATCCGCTTTAAGGCGATTTTTGCTTCCTTAATGCTTGCAAAAGGGCCTGAAACAACCTGAAAAGAGTTGCCTTGTTGCAAGATTCTGGTCGGAATGGTTGGCCCCTGGTGATTAAGCAAGGCGGTGAGCTTGCCGGCAACTCTACTGTCTGTTAGTGTTGCCGCCGTCACTGACCAGGCCTCATGGCTGAGCGGACGCGGAACCGGCTGTTTATACAGCTGCTCAGGGTGAGGCAGCAATACGGCATTTGCGGTCAGTTCCTGAAAACTCATGCTTTGCGCCAAAATAGGGGTTGGAATACCGTTGGCTTGTGCAACAATTTGCTGCACTTTAGGCCAGTTAATGCGCAAGCGGTATTTTTTTTCTGCCTGCTTTATCTGGGTAAACAAAGCCCGTTTAAAATTTGTATTTGCTTGCAGCGGTTTGTGTGCTTCCAGATACAGCATGTCCTGATATCTTCCCAACAAATAGGGCTGATTGACGATCATCACCGGTGTCCCTACCTGGGTGTTGTTAAACAACTCGCTGATGTCTTCAGGATAAAGATTCAAGCAGCCGTGACTCATTTGCATTCCCACCCCGTAAGGCTTATTGGTGCCGTGAATTAAATAACTGCCCAATGCCAAACGCATCGCATATTCACCCAACGGATTATTTGCACCGGCAGAAACACTGCTGGGTAACGGGTCGCCTTTTAGCGCGTGTTCACGCTGAATCGAAGGTGGCACATGCCAAACCGGATTTTTGGTTTTGCTGACAATCCGGGTTAAACCGACCGGCGTACTCCAGCCGTCACGACCGATGCCAACCGGATAGGTCATTACCTGATCGGTGTTTTTGCTCGGAAAATGAAACATCCGCATATTGGCCAAATTCAGCACAATGCCCTGATGCGGCGCAGCGGGAAGAGTAAACATCAGCGGCAGCAGTACTTTTGTATCAGGCTCAGGCAGCCAGGGATCAACAGTGGGATTGGCAGAAATAATGTCGTTGTGACCCAAGCCAAAATGCCGGGCAATATCAGGCAGGGTATCATTGCTTTGGGTTTTAATGGCTGCCAGTGTACCCATCATATTTTGTTCGTAGTCTATGGAAAAATTATGTGTTTCAATAGAATAAAAAGGCGCAGGTGTATTTGCGGCGGGAGAAGAGGTGAAAGAAAAAACCTGACAGCCTGTCAATAGCAGGGTTGATAACGCGCTTAGCAGAGAAAGTTTTCTTATTTTCCGGTTTAAAGACATAATATTTTCTGCGCTAGTGCAGTTTAATAAAAATGACGAGAGTGGTGTTAGGCATTGCTTGAGTTGCAAGAGGTTTTCCAAAGTACGAATCGCAAAAAGAATAGCATAAAAATAAAGTTGTCTGTATCCAGATATTGCAGGAGTCAGGAGAGAATTGGTAATTATCAGGCAAGCTTTCAGGCAGCAGACAACAAGAATATTTACAGGCAGAGGAGTTATTATGAAAAAAATCTTAAATTTCTTTTTGATTGGAGTGTTGGCGTTTATTCCGGTCGTGGTTATTTTGCAAATTGTGTTTTTTGTCAAAGACCTGGTTTCTGAATTATTCAAGATGGTTTACAACTATTCCGACAATATGATGATGACGGTGACGCTGTTCATGATCAGTTTTTCGATGTTTGCTTATGTCGGTTATCGGGTCAGCATGGGGCGGTCTTTGATTATCGCCAGCATTGATGCGGTGATTCACCGGATTCCGCTGTTGAACACGATTTATCGGGTCACCAAAAAAATCGTCAACATGTTTTCCGGGCACGAAAAAAAAGAAGCCAAAGAAGTGGTTTATGTGGAGTATCCAAAGGACGGGGTATGGGTGCCGGCTTATGTTACCAATAAAGAAGGGGAGATGTATGTGCTGTTTATCCCTACTTCGCCGAATCCGACTTCCGGCTTTACCGTGATTGTACATGAATCGAAAATCGTGAAGTCAGAGCTTGATATTGAAGAAGCCACCAGCTTTATTATCAGCGTTGGGGCTGATTTCAATAAGTTTAAAGAGGCTGCCAGCTTGCCGCGCCGAACATAAGCTGCAAGCTAAACCTATAAAAACGGCGTGGATTTTCCTTAGCAGCAACGCTTCACGCCGTTCCATTTTTGTTCCTGCTGCGCTTTAAAAAACGCCGCGCGAGTTTGCGGCTCACCTTCCTGTTCTGCATGATGCTCGTGCCAATGCGCCAGATAGCGTTCATAAGCATCATCGCCGCTGATTTCACGGATAAAGCCGATTATTTTTTTTAAGGTTGCGATTTCATTCACGCTGAAAATTCCTCGTTATTTTTTGAATAAACCACGCTGCTTTGCTATTTCTGCTACTTTTTTCTCCAGCCCGGCTGAGAAAAAGTCAAAAAAAGTCACCCGTTTATAATAAGCCAACACTAAAGCCATCAGAAAAAAACTCACGCCAATCGCGGAGTTTTTCCAGGAACTTAATTCCCATTGCCCCTGCCAGGTCAAGGCAAAATCAGGCCAAAACGGATACAAATAATAAATCGGCCATTGATAACCGTCGCCGCCCATTGAACCGGCCAAATCGGCCAGTAAATGTAAATGAAAAGTCAGCAATGCCAATAAAAAAACCACTATTTTGCGCTGGCAAAAAGAGCTGATGACTGTCGCCAGCAACAAGCCGGCAAAAATATTGTGACCGATAAAATGATGATAATCGGCATAGTAGCTGGTGTATTTATCAAACTGTAAATTCACTTTATCAACGAGATAACCCAAACCGTCCACATCCGGCAAAATCCCAGCCCATGTGATGCCTAACCGCGCCCGCCGGTCCACAGTGGCAGTATTTGCCACAACCCAGCTGATAATAAAATGTTGCGGAGGCGTCATGGCGATAGTTTCCGCAATTCACTGGTTTTGTTAATCTGGTGATATTTAATCCAGCAACACAGAAACGATAAAACACATAAACCTTTCAAACCCAACAGCCATAAAGGTCGCCACCATGCGCCGCTAGAGGCTTCCACCAAGTCAGAAACACCAAACAGGGCAAAACTGCTGCTGGTAATAACAGCCAGTCGCGTTAAGGCCGGATTGGTTTTGATTCTGCGCAGAAAAACAGTGACGGCAATCAGAAGCCATAAGCAGGCTTCAAAATAATTAAACAGGCTGGCGATATTCATCCGGGTTTTCCTGGCCAATTGTTGTTACACCGCTGCTATTGTTTTTGCGGTTTTTCGTGGACAATATCGCATATTTTTTTACTTAATTCATTATCAGAATACAAAATGAAACAACAACTTACTCAAGTGCCGCTTTTTTTGATTTGGCTGCTGGTTGCCCTGACCGGTGCAAGTGCGATTGGCGCAATCGCGATAAATAATGGCGAGACCATTAACAGCTTCTGGTTTGTGATTGCCGCTGTTTGTGTTTATGCACTGGGCTATCGTTTTTACAGCGCGTTTGTGGCGGCAAAAGTATTGATGCTGGATGCAAGCCGTGCCACACCGGCTGAGCGCTTGAACGATGGCCGCGATTTTGTCCCGACCCATAAATGGGTGGTTTTTGGCCATCATTTTGCCGCAATTGCCGGGCCGGGGCCGTTAATTGGTCCGACTTTAGCCGCGCAGTTTGGTTATTTACCCGGCACGTTGTGGATTTTAATCGGCTCGGTATTAGGTGGCTGTGTGCAGGATTTTGTGATTCTGTTTTTTTCGGTAAGACGCGACGGACGCTCGCTAGGGCAAATGGCGAAAGATGAACTCGGAGCCATTGGCGGCACGGCGGCTTTAATCGGCGTGATGATGATTATGATTATCCTGATTGCAGTCTTGGGATTAGTCGTGGTCAACGCGATGAAACACAGTCCCTGGGCCACTTCTACAGTGGCAGCAACCATTCCGATTGCGGTGATTGTCGGTTTTTACATGCGCAATATTCGCCCCGGTCGGGTGTTGGAAGCGACTGCTATTGGCGTGAGTTTACTGATTCTGTCGGTAATTAGCGGCGGCTGGATTGATGGCTCCGAAGAATTGCGCGGCTGGTTTGATTACGAAGCCCCTGATTTGGCTTTGATGGTGATTGCTTACGGTTTTGCGGCGGCAGTTTTGCCGGTTTGGATGCTGCTGGCACCACGCGATTATTTATCTACTTTTGTCAAAATCGGCACGATTAGCGCGTTGGCGATTGCGATTATTCTGTTGCATCCTGACGTAAAAATGCCCGCTTTAACCCGTTTCATAGATGGTACCGGGCCGATTTTCGGCGGCAAATTATTTCCGTTTGTGTTTATCACCATTGCCTGCGGGGCAATTTCCGGTTTTCATGCCTTAATTTCATCCGGCACCACGCCTAAGTTATTGATTAACGAAGCCGATGCGCGGTTTATCGGCTACGGTGCAATGATGATGGAGTCGTTTGTGGCAATTATGGCGATGATTGCGGCGACCGTGTTAGACCCCGGTGTTTATTTTGCCATTAACAGTCCGGCGGGAATGGTTGGGAAAGAAGCGGTTGAAGCTGTGGCGAAAATTTCCGGCTGGGGTTTTCCGGTTTCTGTGGAACAAATGACGAATTTAGCCAAACAAATGGGCGAAGAATCGCTGTTTGCCAGAACCGGCGGCGCGCCTTCGTTAGCAGTGGGGATGGCGAGTTTATTCGCCAGCGCATTTGGTGCAGGGTTGCTATCAGTCTGGTATCACTTTGTGATTATGTTTGAGGCGTTGTTTATTCTCACCACGTTGGATGCAGGGACACGGGTGGCGCGGTTTATGTTGCAGGAAATGCTGGGTAATTTTTCTGAAAGCTTAGGGAGAACCAACTGGTATCCGGCAGTGTTATTAAGTTCCGGCTTGGTGGTGAGTGCGTGGGGATATTTTCTTTACACCGGAACCATAGATCCGCAGGGCGGGATTAATAGTCTCTGGCCGTTATTTGGAATTGCCAATCAAATGCTGGCAACCATTGCCTTGTGCGTGGCAACCACGATTTTGATTAAATCCGGCAAAGCGCGTTTTTCCTGGGTCACAGCAATTCCATTGTCGTGGTTGATTATTGTCACTACCACCGCTGCCTGTGAAAAACTGTTTAGTGCAGAATTGCGGGTGGGATTTTTGGCTCATGCTGAAGATTTGAGCAGTAAACTGGCCGCCGGAACGTTGCCTGCTGACAAGATTGCTACCGCACCGCAGTTAATTTTCAACGATTATCTGGACGCGGCGTTAACGGCGTTGTTTTTGGTGCTGACCTGGGTGTTGGTGCTGGATACGCTGCGGGTTTGCTATCGGGTTTTAACGGGGCAACCGCACGCGCCTTCCAGTGAGTCGCCACATATTCCCAGTCGAATGGTGGAAGATTGGGTACGGGATTAAAAAATGTATATGCTCTATAAACCGGCAAAGGTTTAGTTTTTTTTGCCTGGTGCTGTTTATAATGAAAATTCCAGAATATTTTTTAGAAACAGGGGGAAATTATGGGGCCTTATGCGCGTGGTACATCACACACTACCGGAAAAGTTGTGGAAACGTTTTATGACCAGCCGTTGTTGCTGTTGGTTGTTGTCGTAGTGTGTGCGGGGCTGCTTTATTGGAAAGTCAAAAGCTCGGGTGAATAATTGAGTCGTAGTGGGCACGCTGTTTTGCCCACCTTTGGGTTTATCGAAAAAATGAACTCTAAAATATAACTAACACACTTTAAATTGATTACAAAACCTTTCGCCCTGAGCTAGTCGAAGGGCGCTCATGGTT
>CAIQWF010000016.1 GCA_903875455.1 uncultured Pseudomonadota bacterium | reverse complement strand
TTCAGAGAAGGCTTTGATGTGATTAATGACGCTCTTTTTAAGTTGATTTTTACGTTTGAGAATACCATTAAAGCCTTATTTTGTTTTCTGGCGTTTAACCAGAAGTCCGAGCCGAGCTAAATTTTTGTCATGTACAGAGGACTTTTTCAGAAAAAGCTGAGGCAGGCGATAACAAAGGTAGGGATAATAGCAAACTGGTTACAGGCAGCGAAACATGAAAATAGAAAATCAGCCGATAAATGCTAAAGTGATAACCGTTTTAAAATGGGCGGGTGCCATATTGGCAGCTTTTCTGGTTTTGGCGATTATTATTGTCATTGCTGTCTTCTTTTTCGCAGACCCAGGTTGCTAATCAATCCTGATTGCAAATTTATTCAACACACTAACGCATGAATCCGATCCAGCACTATCTCGACAAAATCAGCCAGCGTTATCAAAGCGGCATTGCCACAGAACACAGCTATCGCGGCGATTTACAAAGCCTGCTGGAAAATCTGCTGCCCGATGTATTAGTGACCAACGAACCGAGCCGCATCCAATGCGGTGCGCCGGATTACATTTTGACCCGCAACGGTTTGGACATCGGCTGGATAGAAGCGAAAGACATCGGCAAATCGTTAGCCAGCAAAGATTATCAGGAACAGTTCGAGCGTTACCGCGCGGCGTTGCCAAATCTGATTATTACCGATTATCTCCAGTTTGATTTTTACCGCGTTGGAGAAAAAGTCGCCAGCGTTACTCTGGCCGAGGTGCAGGATAAAAAAATTCAGCCGTTGCCGGATAATTTCTCCCAGTTTGTCAGTTTGATAAACGACTTCGCCCAGTATGTCGGCCAAAATATTAGTTCCGCCGCTCTGCTGTCGAAAATGATGGCCGGAAAAGCGCGGCTGTTGGCAAATGTGATTGAAAACGCGCTCAATAGTGACGTAGAAACTCAAGCCGACAGCAGTTTGAAAGAACAGCTGGAAGCCTTTAAAGCGGTGTTGCTGCATGAGATAAAACCGTCAGAATTTGCCGATATTTACGCCCAGACCATTGCTTACGGGATGTTTGCGGCACGAATCCATGATGACAACCCTGACACATTTTCGCGCCAGAAAGCCGCCGAAAAAATCCCGCTCAGTAATCCGTTTTTACGCAAACTGTTTCAATATATTGCCGGTTATGATTTGGACGGGCGCATTGTCTGGATTGTGAACGCGCTGGCGGATATTTTCCGCGCGGTGGACGTGAAAAAAGTGATGCAGAACTTTGGCAACAGCACTCAGCAAACCGATCCGATTATTCATTTTTATGAAACGTTTCTGGCGGAGTACGACCCGAAATTGCGCAAAAGTCGCGGCGTTTGGTACACGCCGGAGCCGGTGGTGGATTTTATTGTCCGCGCGGTGGATGAAGTTTTGAAAACCGAGTTCAACTTGGCGGACGGTTTGGCGGATACTGCGAAAACCACAATTCAGGTGGATACGCCGGTACTAAAAGGACGCGGTAATACCAAGCGCACTGAAATCGAAAAAATGTCGAAAGAAGTGCATAAAGTGCAGATTTTAGACCCGGCGACCGGCACCGGCACTTTTTTGGCAGCGATTATCCGGCATATTTATCAACATTCGTTTGAAGGCATGGCAGGCGTGTGGAGTCAGTATGTCGAGCAGGATTTGATTCCGCGTTTGAACGGTTTTGAGATTTTAATGGCTTCTTACGCAATGGCGCATTTAAAGCTGGATTTGCTGTTGACCGAAACCGGTTTTAGAGCGCAGTCGCAGCAGCGGCTGCAAGTGTATTTGACCAATTCGCTGGAGGAGCATCATCCCGATACCCACAGTTTGTTTGCAACCTGGTTATCGCAGGAGGCGAACGAGGCCAATCATATCAAGCGTGATACGCCGGTGATGGTGGTGATGGGCAACCCGCCGTATTCGGTGAGCAGCAGCAATAAGGGCGCGTGGATTAGCGAATTGTTGCAGGATTATAAAAAGGATTTGAACGAAAAGAATATTCAGCCGCTGTCGGATGATTACATCAAGTTTATTCGTTACGGCCAGCATTTTATTGATAAAAACGACGAGGGAATTCTGGCGTATATTTCCAATAACAGTTTTATTGATGGTGTGATTCATCGGCAAATGCGCAAGTCGTTATTGCAGAGTTTCGACAGGATTTATATTCTGGATTTGCATGGCAATAGCAAGAAGAAAGAAACGGCACCGGATGGCGGCAAGGATGAGAATGTGTTTGATATTATGCAGGGTGTGTCGATTAATATTTTTGTGAAAAGCAGGAGTACAAAACATGTTTTGTACTCCGAGAATAATTTAGCGGAAGTTTTTCATTTTGATTTATTCGGCAAGCGCAAAGATAAATATCAGGTTTTGCATGATAATTCGCTGGCTTCGTTGGCTTGGAATAAGCTGGATTGCCATGAGCCGGATTATTTTTTTGTTACCAAAGAATTTGGGATGCAAAAACAATATGATGAGTTTATTAAACTTAATGAATTATTTGTAACTTTCGGAAGTCAATAGTTCGGACAGTTTTAATAAGCTATAACTCCAAAGTTACAAAGCTCCTCATAATGTGTCGAGGATTTAATCAAACTCAGGTCTAGCGCAAAGTTGCAAGAAATGCGTTCAATCAGTA
>CAIQWF010000015.1 GCA_903875455.1 uncultured Pseudomonadota bacterium | reverse complement strand
GGCTTGATTCGTTTTGACAACTCGTAAGATGGGTAGAACGAAAGTGAAACCCATCACATCACCGCTTAAAAGATGGGTTTCGGCTATCGCCTCTACCCATCCTACATAAAAAACGCTAGGAACAGGCAGTGCAACAAAGCCATTTGTGAGCGCACGAACCAAATAATATTAGTTTCGCTCATCCCAGGCCTTATCCAACCTTTTTGCCGAAACCGGATAAGGCGTTTTCAACTGCTGGGCAAATAATGAAACTCTAAACTCCTCTAAATGCCAACGAAACGCCTCGCGCTCCGGCAACACCGTTTGATTTTTCATTCGCTTTTCCACATCTTTCCAATAACGCAAACCATAACGGGCAAATTCCTGCATTTTTGGCAGCTCCACCGCGCCTTTATCCAAGCGATAGAGAATAGCATTCAAATAACGCGGCATATTTTTTAAATATGCCAACGGCGTATAGCGAATAAATCCTGCATAAATCAAACAATTAAGCTGTTCAGAAATATCATTAACCAATTCGATTTTCACCGTGCCTTTTTCCAAAACGGATTTAATTTTGCCATAACGCTCCATAATGTCATTTAACAACGCCACTGTTTCATTCCCTAAAGTCAATAACTTCGATTTGGACTCGCTTAAAGTTTGCTCAAAAACGGCCTGAGTGCGAATCGTTTTTCCCTCCACAAAGTTGGCATAAACCAGCTGCTGCAATAAATCTTCCTTGAAAGAAATACTGATGCGCTCTTTCAATAACGGATGTGGAGGCAGTTGGCTATAAAGCAATTCAGTTGCCGGAGTACGCGGCAGATTTTTGAGTAAATATTTGCATTCCTTGCTACATTGCAACGCAAACAGCCGGGTTAATCCGGCTTCATGATTTAAACGGGCCTTGATTTCCGTATCAAAAATTTTCACTCCGACACTATCACTTTCATCCACCATTGCTGGGAAACCGATGAACGCTTGCTGATTCTGGATAAACTGGTAATTTTCCGGCAAATCAGGAAATGCCCACGCCACACAAGCGGTGTAATTCAGTTCCTCGGCGGCAATCTGGTTAAAACTGTCGCCGGCAGTGGTTTGATATTTTTCTTGCAGCTTTTTCAAGTCGCGTCCGTAAGCCAAAGCTTTGCCGTCTTCGTCCACCACCCGATAATTCATTTGCAAATGCGACGCTAATGCGGACGGATTCCATTCATTCAAAGGGATAGATTCGCCGGTGAGCTTGCGCAAGCGATTAGTCAGCCATTCATAAAGCGAACCCTTAAAATCCGGTTCAATTTCCAGACAAGCTTTAGCCGTTTGCGGCACGGGAACAAAATGTTTGCGGCTGTGTTTTGGTAGCGATTTAACAAGAGCGATAATTTTTTCTTCCAAAAGACCCGGTACCAACCATTCAAACGGCTGTTCAGAAAGTTGATTGAGTTGATGCACCGGAATAATCGCGGTTACGCCGTCTTCATCATGTCCGGGTTCAAAGCGGTATTGCAATTGAATCGTCAACCGCCCGATTTTTTTGCTATCGGGAAAATTCCACTCATTCAAATTAGAAACCGACTCGCGGGTTAAATCGGCTTTGGTCAAAAACAGGATTTTTGGGTTTTCCCGTTCCACCCTTTTACGCCATTGGTCAAATAACACACCATTCGTGACCGTTTCGGGAATTTTCTGATGATAAAACTGATACAGCCATTCTTCATCTTCAATCAAATCCACGCGCCGTTCTTTGTGCTGAATGTAACCGACTTCTTCCAGCAATTTCTGATTTTCACGGAAGAACGGCGCGTTGGTATGATAATCCTGCTCCACCAAGGCACTGCGAATAAAAATCTCCCGCGCCGCTTTCGGGTCAACCTTGTCATGCGGAATTTTGCGCCCCGCTTGTAAAGTCAGTCCATATAATAAGGTGCGCTCCGAAACCATGCTGCGGGCGGATTTCTTCTCCCAATGCGGGTCAGAATAATTTTGTTTAATCAGATGTTCAGCGCAATATTCCACCCATTCCGGCTCAATTTTCGCCACATTTCGCGCATAAACCTTGCTGGTTTCCACCTGTTCCGCCGCCATCAACCATTTCGGTTTGGCCTTGTATTGTCCAGAGCCGGGGAAAATATAAAATTTCAGGCCGCGTGTGCCTAAATATTCGTTTTGTTCATGGCGAAAACCGATATTCGACAGCAAGCCGGGCAATAAGGAGCGCTGAATCGCCTCATAACCTGCGGGCGTGGAATTGGTGGTTAATTTCAATTCGCCCTTAATCACCTGCATGATTTGGGTGTGAATATCGTGCCATTCGCGCATCCGTAAATAAGACAAAAACTGGTCTTTGCAATAATGCCGCAATTTATTATTGGACAGATGCTTTTTTTGCTCCTCAAACGCATTCCAGATATTCAGAAAGGTCATAAAATCGGAATCATCGGCACGAAACGCAGCGTGTTTTTGCTCGGCTTGCGGCATCTTGTCCGCCGGTTTTTCGCGCGGGTCTTGCACACTTAGCCCTGAAACGATAATCGCCACTTCGGTTAGGCAATTCCATTCTGCTGCGGCCAATAACATCCGCGCCAGTTTCGGGTCGGTAGGAATTTTCGCCAGTTTTTGTCCAACTTCGGTCAGATTTCCAGTCTTATCCAGCGCGTTGACTTCATGCAACGCCAGTTTGCCGTCACGAATCATCTTGTCTTCAGGCGGTTCCACAAACGGGAACTTCTCAATATCCCCCAGTTTTAACGCGCTCATCTGCAAAATAACCGAAGATAAATTGGTGCGTAAAATTTCCGGGTCAGTGAATGCCGGACGCGCGGCAAAATCTTCGAGCGAATACAGGCGAATGCAAATCCCTTCCGCCACCCGTCCGCAGCGACCGGAACGCTGATTAGCACTGGCCTGGGATATTTTTTCAATCGGCAGCCGCTGAATTTTACTGCGATGGCTGTAGCGGCTAATCCGCGCATGTCCGGTGTCAATCACGCCGCGAATTCCCGGCACGGTGAGCGACGTTTCCGCCACGTTGGTCGCCAACACAATCCGCACTTTGCCGGACGGTTTGAAAACGCGCTCCTGTTCGCTGACGCTGAGTTTGGAATACAGCGGCAAAATTTCACAATTGGCGGGATGATGTTTGCGCAGTGATTCGGTGGTTTCGCGGATTTCATGCTCACCCGCCAAAAAAATCAGAATGTCGCCACGCAACTCCCGATACAACTCATCCACCGCATCCAGAATTGCATTCTGCAAATCATCAGTGGTTTCATCGTCTTCTTCATTTTGTTCAATCGGGCGATAGCGGATTTCAACAGGATAAGTGCGCCCTGAGACGTTGATAATCGGCGCATTGTTGAAATGATTGGCAAACCGCTGCGGGTCAATCGTTGCCGAGGTAATAATGACTTTTAAATCGAGGCGTTTCGGCAACAGCCATTTTAAATAGCCCAGTAAAAAATCAATGTTGAGGCTGCGCTCGTGAGCTTCATCAATAATAATGGTGTCGTATTGATTGAGATAAGGATCATTTTGCGATTCGGCCAGCAAAATCCCGTCGGTCATTAACTTAACTAACGATTGCGGATGGGTTTGGTCGTGAAAACGGACTTTATAACCGACTGACGCGCCGATTTTTTGTCCTAATTCTTCAGCAATTCTATCGGCAACGGTGCGGGCGGCAATCCGGCGAGGTTGCGTATGTCCGATAAAGCCGGACACGCCGCGCCCAATGGATAAACAGATTTTCGGTAATTGCGTGGTTTTGCCTGAGCCGGTTTCTCCGCACACAATCACCACCTGATGCTTTTTAATCAGCTCGGCAATCTCGTCTTTTTTGTCGGTGACCGGTAAATCAGGAAATTCTAAGACAGGAATACTGGCGCAGCGGGCTTCGCATTTGCTAATCGAGGTTTGGACCCGTGTCGCTAAAGTTGCCAGTTTGTCAGCAGGATTTTTGCCCTTTTGGTATTCACTGCGCAAACTGTCTAACTGGCGTTTAAAGCCGTGTTTATCCTGGTTCAGACAGCGTGACAGTTGAGAGGAGAGTTGTTTCAGTAATTCAGGAGAAGACATGTAAAACAGCCAGGCAAAGCGGCTATTATACTTGAACTTGAGGGTTGTAACGGAGTGCAAAACAGGTTTTGAACTCCGTTACAGATTTTAAATAAACCGCACTTATGACTTAAATCTATCTTTTCCAAACACGCTGGTTAAATCGGCAAGTAACTGGCTTTTGTTTTGTTGATAACCAAAAAATCCTGCCTGCTTAACTTGCTCATTCAAACTGTGTTTGGTTTTCGCAGTACTTGCATCATGAGCATCTGCATCTGTCGCTTCCGGTTGTTCGCTGATTTGAGAACCGGATAATAATGCCAGAAGTTCAGCAACTGAATTTTTCTGATGATCAACAGCATTCAAATTCAGCTTGGTGTGCGTTTCTCCATTCTGTTCAGACTGGGGTTGATTTTCTTTGGCATTGTCAGGTGCCGCTTCTTTGACCGGTTGTTTCGGTGCATTTTCAGGCTCTTCAAAAGCAACCTCAAAAGTGGCTACTGCTACATTATTATGAGTATCTTTAACCGTAACCTTAATGATAAGTTTTTTTACATGAGCTTTATGAGCGCTATCGGCGTCAAAACTGAAGGTTTTAGACTCTATCTCAAACCTTACATAATCAGGTAAAGGCGAATCGTCTTCCAAAGTAACCCGATAAGTTAAAGGCTCATTCGGGTTGCTGTGTATAAACGCATTTTGAATGCTGTACCTGCCTACTCCTTGCAACACAAACTGTTGCTCAAGCATTCCGGCCAATTTTAACGGGCTCAGTGTTGAGCCAGTATAAGAATCTCCTTCTGATAAACTATTTTTGTTGTGTTGAGCAAAGCGGGTTTCAAATGTGGCTGCTGCCTGATTATTTCTATTATCAAAGGCTGCTACTCTCACCAGAATACTGTCAACTCCTTTTTCTTTGGCTAATTCGGCATTGAATTTAAACTGCCCTGTTTTTTCATCAAAAGTTACAAAATCCGGTAAAGGTTCGCCATTAGGTAATCCTGCTTCGTATTTTAAAGTGACGGATGAGTCAGTATCTTTAAACTTATCAGCTATTGAATAAACCAAAACGCCATTTTTTACAAACTGATCGGTTAAATTACCGGTTAAAGAGACAGGATTAATCGATGCTTCCCAATACGATTGGTAAGTTATTTCATAGAGCGGCGATAACTCGTAGGTATATTGATAAGTTTTAAGCGGTGGATATTTATAGGTGTCATAAATGTATCCTGAAAAATAGGTAGGGGGTACCTGACCTAGTATTGATGTATTTAGCAGTATTTCTTCTGTGTTGGGAACAGGCCGGTCGTCGTCCAGTGGACTGGTGGTGTCGGTGCCTGGCAGGTTACCGGTGACAGTGTTGGTGTACAGGGTGCCGTTGCCTTGGTCAACGATGGTGCCGATTCCGTTCGCTGCAAAGCCGCTGGTGTTGGTTGCAGTGAGGGTGAAGTTTTCCGATACTTCATTGAGAGTGTCATTGGTAATGGGGACTCGCACTAATAATCGGCCCTCTGCGAGAATGGCCACGTTGTTGCTAGGGGTGTACGGTTCCCATGCGGTGCCATTATAGACTTCCAGCGCGGTGCCATAGTCAGTGCCCGAGGCGGCAGTGCCGCCGGTGGTGCTCAGTGTGACCAACTGACCTGCCAAACCGGTAACCGTGAATATGCCATAAGGCGAGGCTTCATTGACGGTAATGGAGTTTACGCTCAAGGGGCGGTCGTCATCAAGATTGGTGGTGTTGCTGTCGGGTGTGCCGCCAGTGACCGTGCCAGGGTATTTAGTGCCTGTGCCGTCATCGACTATCGTACCTACGCCGCCTGTGGTGTTCGCGACACCGCTAGTATTGGTGGCGGTCAGATTAAAGGCTTCCGCGCCTTCATAATTGACATCGTTGACAATCGGTGTCCGTACTAACAATGTGGTCGCACCTGTGGGGATTTTTGCACCGTTGACAGTATCGTAATTAACCCAATTTGCCCCATCCCAAACTTGCAGATTGGTAGCTCCTGCCGCACCGTAGTCAACACCACCGCCCGATGCATCGCCTGCCGCCACGCCGTTACTCAGCGCAAGGAACACAGTTTGTCCTGCAGAGCCGGTAACGCCGGTGACGGTGAACACGCCGTAAGGTGAACCTTCGTTGACGGTAATGCTGTTGACCGTCAATGGACGGTCGTCATCCAGTGGGGTAGTGGTGTTGCTGTTAGGTGTGCCTGTACCGTCCACTGTGCCTGTGTAGAGTGTGCCTGTGCCGTCATCGATGATGATGCTGGTATCAGTGCCGGTTTTTCCTGCGCCTGTGCTGATGGCGGCAGTCAGGGTGAAAGTTTCCGCGCCTTCGTAGACGGTATCAGCTTCACTGCTGATGTTGGTACGCACATAGACGGTGCCTGAAGCCGGGACGGTGGGTTTGCTGCCCGCGCTGTAGGTTGT
>CAIQWF010000014.1 GCA_903875455.1 uncultured Pseudomonadota bacterium | reverse complement strand
GGATATGGAGGAAGTCGCTGAGTGGATTGCCCGGAATTTGCCATTCGACCGACTGTATTTTTATGGTCGGGATAGACCGATACACGTTAGCTTCGGGCCGGAGCATAACCGGCAGTTTGTAGAAATGCGGGCGGGCAAAGCTGGGCGCTTAGTGCCTAGGATAAGACAGAAAAAATAGTATCAAACCCGCTTAACTTTTAGTCCAGGGGAAAACTCGTTTGGATTTAATGCCGCTAATTGACTACGCACTCGTTCGCGAAGCTCGCATGCAGGCGAAAACACATAAAAATCATAATCAGGGTCATCGGGGTTTAACATTAAAAGTTTTGACAGTGCCATGCTTAATCGCTCAACCGCTTTTTTGTCGCGCATATCTCCATCAAGCTCTGGTGCCTTGCCAAAGGGAAATTCAAAAAAACCCACTGAGCGCAGTTGATGTGCATATTCCCCAAAAACATCTGCTTTTATTCCTATTCCTTGTGCAGCATGTTGGGTGGTGAATCTGGGTATTTTCCAGCCGGGTATAATTCCGTGAAATCTATCCATTAGTGCATCATCATGGAACATATCTGGCAGGTGACGAATATAGTCCTCTCTCATTGGCCGGTTCTCAAATAAATCAATATTTGCTAAAACCATCAAGCCACACTCGCTAGCCACTTCGTGACCACCTATCGAATAACGCCCTGACTCTAAGTAGTCTTTAAATTTCGCGTGAATATCTTCAGCACCTTTAAAGTTAATTGACTGGCCTTCATCCAAAACCAATAAATCATGTCTACCTAACAAACCGATTTCTTTGGTTTGCTGGTTTCTGAATAATTGTGCTTGTGTTAAAGCACCACCACTGTTTAACCAAACATAGCGACTCAAATTTGTATATATAAATGATTTGCCTGTGCCCTTGGGTGCAAGCTCCATCATGTTTATATTTTTATGCACTAAAGGAATTAGGCGTAAAACAAGATTGAACCGCTCGCTTGCTGAGTATGCTAGCGGTTCGTAACCCATGGTACGAATTATAAGATATATCCATTCTTCCGTGCTAAATTGCCTGCGGGCTTCAGCAATTTTGTCCAATTTAACGCGCCCAGCTTGCATTGGTTTAAAATCTATCAATTCTATTACTCTTTTTCCTGGCTTTTCCTCGCGAATTTTAAGCCGCCCAGCACCCCATTGCCCCCCACTCAATAAAGCTTCATGTTCCCCTAATATTTCGTCAAGAGCTTGTGCGTTATTTATGTCTACACAGGGGATGCTTACCAGACTTAATCCTTTATCAATATCAATCCTTGCTGAAAACTTATCAAGCAATACTATTTGCTCGCCATCAGAAATCCGTTTCTTTATGATTTCTTTTTCCGTCCTTGCAGGTAAATGCTTGCTCATGAAACCGGTTATTTCCCGGTACACAACAGCCATTTCTTTTTCTGGAGTTTGATGGCGCGATATCAGCCATTCCTCAACAAAACCAGGGATGGTTCTAGCTTCCCGGATTTTTAGCTCACGAACCATCTTTTTATTAATAGTAAGCTCACCAAAAATATCAAGTATTTTTTGATCGAGTACGATAGGGTCAATATTAAAACTAGCCATACAATTTAACCAAACATCGCATCAAAAGCCTGAGTTTGAGCATCTTTATCTAAAAGTCGAGGTGGAAAATGTACATCAAGGTTAAAACAAATTTGTGTATTTAAATTCATATCTGGACGAAAGAAATTTGCTATTAGAGCAACT
>CAIQWF010000013.1 GCA_903875455.1 uncultured Pseudomonadota bacterium | reverse complement strand
TTGTTTGCTGCATCAACTTGGGTAAATGCCGAACAACCAGCGGCAACAGCACAGGCTCCGGGCTATCAAACCTTGTCACCCGCACAGCCCACTCAAGATAAAGCAAAAGTCGAAGTGATTGAGTTTTTCTGGTACGGCTGCCCGCATTGCTATGCTTTTGAGCCACAATTAAGCCAGTGGTTAAAAACCTTACCCAAAAACGTGACGTTTATTCGTCAACCCGCGACTTTTTGGCCAGGCTCAGAAAATCACGCCAAAGCTTATTTTGTGGCCGAAACTTTAAATATGGTGGATAAAGTTCATGCAGATCTTTTTGATGCTTTACAAAACAAGCACGAAAAGCTGGAAACTGAGCAGGAGTTGGCGAAGTTTTTTGCCGCGCATGGTGTAAAAGAAGCCGACTTTGCTAAAGCCTATAATTCGTTTGGTGTTGATACCAAGCTCCGGTTGGCAAAAGCCCTGCCTCCGCGTTATGGCATCAATGGAGTTCCTACCATGGTTG
Source organism: uncultured Pseudomonadota bacterium (assembly GCA_903875455.1). GTDB lineage: Bacteria > Pseudomonadota > Gammaproteobacteria > Methylococcales > Methylomonadaceae > CAIQWF01. Next base: position 19,358 of record CAIQWF010000013.1, on the reverse strand, counting down.
TGAATGGCAAGTATGTTACTAGCGGTACATTAGCCGGCAGCCACGAAAATATGATTAAAGTTCTCAATCAATTGATCGCACAGGAAAGCAAGGCTGCCCCTGCAAAATAATACCCCTCATGGCGCGATTGCCAGTTATTTAATACTGGCAATCCTGTTAGGTTGTGGTGCGTTAATCCTCCAGACGCGCTAAAGAATGGAATGGTAATGGTTACGCGGCTTTTTTTAACGATTCTGCCCAGCCTCTTAACCGCTCAACCACCCCGTCGAATAATGAAAAAGCAACCTCAATGCTATAACCCATTACCAGCGAAACCATAACCAGACTTAAATTAAAGCCCTGCATGGAGACAGTGCTGCTGGTAGACATAAAAATTCCGCTAATCACTCCCAACAAACCGCCCAAACAAAGCCGCATAGACAGTTTTCCTGTCGCGCCTGGCACATAACTGTTATTTTTCAATTTATCTAGTGCCTGTCTTACTACAAAGGCTGTCGCGCCTAAAACTCCCAGAATCAAAGGCAAAATAAAACCTGATAAAATTGTATCGATGGATGTGGCAATCTGTGTTTCCATCGCCAGACAAGTGGAAATCCTTTCGTAATAGCCATGGTCTTCCTTGTAGATCATTACATTGTCACAGTCCTGAATAGTATTGGTATTCCAGTTGCTAAAGTCGATACTGCCCATAATCGGAGTGGTTAATTTAACCAGTGTCTGCACTGAAGCGGCGACCTGTTTATTAAGCAGAACCAGGTAAATCTGCTCATCTTTGAGCTTATCAACTTCTGCGGCTTTGGCTTTTTCAGCATTAACAACTTTTTGCAAATTATTAACGACTTCTTTTTGGGTTTTCCAGTTGTTTAAAAATTTGCCGGAGTCTGTTAACGCATTGGTTAGTAAGGCGCAATAACTTTGAACCAGAATATACAGAATCACGGTTGAAATGAGGTATGTAAAAACCGTGCGTAATTCACTGCGGCATTTTCGAATAGATTCAGATTCAGTGGATGGAGATTTTTTCCAAAAATAAAGAATTTTTAATAGTTTGTTATATTCGGTATTGAGGTCGTTTTTTTCTTCTACCAGTCCGTCTGCAATGGTTAGGCTAAAATAAGTGGCAGGTTTTACTAACTGGGTTAATGCATTATAGCTCGACCACAAATTGATTTCATCCTGGTCATCAAAAAGATGGCTGTCTTTTCTTAATACTGGAACAACCTTATTTAATAAACTATCTTCGACCACAATATCAGGATTTTTAATCGCATAAGCCAGCAGCTTTTCGGTGATTTCTTTATTGGTGTTGATAATGTTAAGATTTTCACGGTCTTTTCGTGGGGCTGAGACAGAAGAGATATCTTCAATGCCTTCTTTAGATGCTGTTTTGGTCATGAAATACTCCGGTTTAGCTGAGTTGAAAGAATATTTGTCTGCTTAAGTGTATCCCAAAATTTGACTATTCGGCGGATTCAACTAATAAATGAATTGCCTAGGTTCTGTTGAAATGTCAACAAACTCCAGATCTCAGTAATTTGGATATTTAGACCGTAGGGTAGTTTTCCATTACTTGCAGCTTATGAGCCTTGGTAGCCTGTAGACTTTTAAGCAACAGTGACTGTTTTAAAGTTGAAAAACAGCTTGTTATCGGAATTGCATTTGTTAGTTGAAGCTACAAACTTTAGTGACAGATTTACAGGTGCAGCTATTTTCTCGGTAAATAATGCTTTTTGCCACTTTTGCTCAGCACATAATGGCCGCCATATTTCCCGGTATAAACCGTTTGCGGAGTATTTTCCTGAGCCGCTGGTAGCCCTTGCTGATAACTTGATTGCTTTGCCGATGTTTTGCAGCCATCGCGCTCCCAGGCATCTTTTTCCTTGCCCTCGGCAATCGTTTGCCATTGCATGTTTTCAGGACTATCCGCTCCACCACAGGCTAATGCGTTAATATGGTCTATCACATAACCGGGGCAAGAACCGGAGCGATTGCCATTCGCCGGACATGGATTTGCAGACTTAAAATCATCTTTGGCTTTTTCACTGCGCTTGATTTTGCCATGTGCGTCGCGTTCAATTGCCTGTGAATTATAGGCAGATACAACCGCTTGAGGCGCTGATATAGATGCTGGTGCAGCTGTAAATTTAGATACTGGCACTGGGACCGGAGGGGGAATAATTTTTTGAGTTTGCGATGTTTGGCAAGGTTTGTCTTGATAGGTTGTGCCAGCCGCTGTCGAGCATTTGTATAACTCTGCTAAACCAGGTTGTGAGAATAAAACCAGCAGCAGGAATAAACTTTCTTTCATGGATTTAACCAAGGGGGAACTGCGAGGAATTTTGCGAACTGCAAAAACAGGGGGAAATCTTGAGAGTTAAAGCGGTACCTCCCGCCTGCGCCGTATGCACTTTCGTCCTTGAACCAAAGGTTCAAGTGGGAACATCATTGATATTTTGGGCTGCCCACATAGAGCGGGTATGCGCACCCATATCGAAATCAGCTCCCGGGGGCAATATAGGTTCAGGAAACACCCAGCACACTCTCGAACGCCGCAGGAGATACTGGGAAGCATTCTAACCTGTTTTCTAGCTTTCTAAAACCTTTTCTATTTTGTGCCTTAATCCGCCTAGTTTCTCTGCAAATTCCTGCTCCGGGGTTTCCTGCTTTTTTTGTAACGCATGTAATTCGGTCATAATGTTCAGGGCGACCATCACTGCAATTCTTTCGCCGCCGTTGATTTTTCCTGCATCCTGAATTTCACGCATTTGTCTGTCTAACTTCCGCGCTGAAGACATTAGCACATCCTGCTCTTCCGGGGTACAGGCAACTTTATATTCTTTGCCCAAAATGCTAATCGTTATCGGTTTTACAGATGCACTCACGACCCTTCCTCCATTGCTTTCAAGCGGGTTATCATCGCCTCAACCTTGGTTTTGGCCAGCGTGGTTTTCGCCAGTAATTTGGCTTTTTCCTTGACCAGCGATTCTTGTTTAACTTTGAGCGATTCGTTTTCGGTTTTTAATAAGTGATAGCGTTTCAGTAACTCATCAAGTTGTTTTTCCAACTGATTATATTCTGTCGCAGGTTTTGGCGTTGAATCTGACATAGTAATAAATACAGGCGTTAAGTTGAGTTCTGGTTGGGATTTTATCAAGCAAACGAGACTTGCAAAAGCTAGTTAGCACACAAAAACAGTAATGCAATATTATCCAAGATTAATCAATGGTAGCATAAGCACTGTTTTTTTTTTAGCGATAGTAGAATTATTACACAGAACGTTATGGCTTATCAGGAAATTAATGAAATTTTTCAACAACATGACAGTGGAACCAACTCGGCGGAAGCCCATGGAATCGCCACCGCAATGTTGTGTGTGGACGCGCGGGCGAATGCCAATACCTGGCTGGAGCAGCTGTTTGAGGATGATGTTGATTTACTGGAGGAAGATAAAGCCGCATTGCTGACTTTGTTTGAGCGGACTCGTTTATTGCTGAATCCTGATGAAACCGAATTCAGGTTTGACTTGCTGCTTCCCGATAACGACGACTTGCAAGAGCATGTAATCGCCTTAAGCGACTGGTGTCAGGGATTTTTATGGGGCATCGGTTATTCGCATTCTGCCGCCGACTGGTCAGGCGAAACCAACGGTATTTTGAAAGACATGGTGGAAATCACTAAAATCGACCAGGATGTAGATGAGGAAAACGACGAAGATGAAGAAGCGTTTATTCAGCTACATGAATATCTCAGAGCTGCGGTGCTGATTATCCGCGATGAGTTAAGCCAGCAAAACTCCACCACGCATTAAAACCTTATCCGTACAGTTTTATGAAACAAACAGAATTTAAACGCCGCCGCAAACAAATTATGCAGCAAATCGGCAAAGGCAATCTTGGACTGATTGCCAGTGCACCGCACCAAACCCGCAACCGTGACGTTGACTATCCTTACCGCCAGGACAGCGATTTTTACTATCTGACCGGTTTTAATGAATCCGGGGCATTGGCGGTGTTTATTCCAGGGCGCGAACAAGGCGAATATATTTTGTTCTGTCGCGAGTTTGACCAGAAAAAAGCTCTTTGGGAAGGTGCTCACTCCGGTTTGGAAGGCGCAACTGCTCATTATGGCGCCGATGATTCGTTCCCGATTGATGATTTGAATGACATTTTGCCGGGGATGCTGGAAAACAAGGCGAAAGTTTTTTATCCGATGGGACGTGACAGCGACCTGGATCACAAGCTGCTGGAATGGATTAACAACCTTCGCGCCCAATCGCGCAATTACATCAGTGCGCCGGGGGAGCTGGTGTCGCTGGAACATATCCTGCATGAAATGCGGATGTTCAAAAGTGCGGCAGAATTAAAACTGATGCGTCATGCCGGACAGGTTTCGGCAAGAGCGCACATGCGGGTGATGCAGTTGTGCAAACCCGGCATGTATGAATACCAGATTGAAGCTGAAATTGTACATGAGTTCATGCAGGCCGGTTTGCGGGCGGTGGCTTACCCTTCCATCGTTGCTGCGGGCAAAAATGCCTGTGTGCTGCATTATGTTCATAACAATGCCAAATTGCGCAGAGGTGATTTGCTGCTGGTGGATGCCGGCGCAGAATGTGACCATTACGCCGCCGACATTACTCGCACGTTCCCGATTTCAGGAAAATTTTCCCGTGAACAAAAACTGCTTTATCAGTTGGTGTTGGATGCACAGCTGGCGGCGATTGCCGAAATTTATCCCGGCAACCCCTGGAATAAAGCCCACGAAGCTTCGGTACAAGTTTTGACCCAAGGTCTGGTCGATTTGGGATTGTTGATGGGAGATGTAGAAACCTTAATCAAGGATGAGAAATATAAAGAGTTTTATATGCACCGTATCGGCCATTGGTTAGGGATGGATGTGCATGATGTCGGCGACTATAAAATCAACGAGCAATGGCGGCTGTTGGAGCCCGGCATGGTGTTGACGATTGAGCCGGGCTTATATGTGCAACCGGATTGCGAAACCGTTGACCCCAAATGGCGCGGTATCGGGATTCGGATTGAGGATGATGTGTTAGTCACCAAACAGGGGCACGAAGTTTTAACCAGTGGCGTAGCGAAAACTGTCGCCGAGATAGAAGCACTGATGCAGGCAAAGTGATGTTATACGATTATGATTTATTGATTGGCGGCGGTGGTCTGGCAGGAAACTGTCTGGCATTGGCTTTAAAAGACAGCGGCTTAAAAATCGCGATTATTGAAGCGTGCAGTCGTGAACAGCTGCATAACTCGCCAGCCGGTGACAGAGCCTTGGCTTTGGCAGCCGGTACGGTGGATTTGCTGGAAAGCTTGGGAGCCTGGCAAGCCGCGAAACCACATGCTACTGCCATTGAACATATCCACGTTTCCGATCAAGGTCATTTCGGTAAAACCCGTCTTTCTGCCCCACAAGAAGGCGTGGAAGCGTTGGGCTATGTCATCACCGCACGCGATATTGAAAGCCATGTTGCTAAATTGGTCGCAAAGGCCGGAATTGCGCAATATTGCCCGGCTCGAATTATCGGGTTAAGCGCAAGTAATGATGCGGTGCATGTCAGTTTGCAGCAAAACGGCGAATCGATAAACTTAAGCGCAAAACTACTGGTCGGTGCCGATGGCGGCGAATCCACCATTCGCAAACTGTTGGAGATTGCCCAGCACAAAACCGATTACGGCCAAACTGCGATTGTCACCACGGTGAAAACTTTTCTGCCGCATCAAAACACCGCTTATGAACGCTTTACCGCCTTTGGTCCATTAGCGTTATTACCACTGGAAAAATATCAGGCGGCGGTAGTCTGGACCCGCACTCATGAACAAGCCGCCGATTTAATGGCGTGCAGCGAGAAAGAATTTATCACGCAATTGCAGGACTGTTTCGGTTACCGGTTGGGAGAATTAACCTTGGCCGCACCACGGCGGGCTTTTCCTTTAACCTTGATTCGTGCCGAACAAATGCTGGCACAACGCACGGTGATTATCGGCAATGCGGTACATCAACTGCATCCGGTGGCAGGGCAAGGCTTTAATCTGGGATTGCGCGATGTGGTGCAACTGGCGCAAATGCTGATAACCCAACAGCACAACAATGGCGATATTGGCGCGGCAGAGTTTCTGCAACAATATGCCAAACTCAGACAGCAGGATCACGACCGGGTAATCAACCTAACTGACAGTTTAGTAAAGATTTTTTCGACACCACACTTATCTATCGCTGCCGCCCGAAATATCGGTTTAACCTTGCTCGATCATATTCCGGCGGCGAAAAAACTGTTGGCACGACAAGCAATGGGATTAATGGCCAATCTGCCGGCACTAAAACCGCAAAGCCGGAAAAGCGGTTGAAAGTCCTTGTTTTATCATAATTAGTTTACCGAATAACAGTGCATCTGGTATATTCGCATCAAGCAATTACGCCAGCAAAACCGGTTATTTACCAATCCGGTAATTAACGCAATAACAATAATTAACACGAAATGGGGTACATTCATGTCTGAACTATTATTTATTTTGACGACTATTTATGTCGCTTATGTTGTTTACACCGCCGCAGATAGCGCGAAAAAAGAAGTACAGGCCAATAGACCTGCTCACGTTGACAGCATTATTACACCGAGCGGCTCTATACCGGTTACTGAGTCAGCAACAGCTGCGGCCCCAGAATCCGCGCCTGTTGCAGAAGAGAAAGCTGCTGAAAAAGTAGCAGAAGTTAAAGCTGCGCCGGTTAGTAGCAATAATTTACGTGACCCGAAAACAGGTGACACCGCAAAAGTGACCAACAATTATCGCGGTTTGAAACGCTGGCTGAAAGAGGCTCTGGTTGAAGAAGGATTACTGGAAAAGGTTTACTCCAATAATGAGCTGAACGATGAAACCAATGCCAAAATCAAGGACGCATTGGAAGCGATTAAAGCCATGTCCAAATATCACGCCTGATTTGCAATAACAGTTATTTATGACTGCCAGTCTTTTAAGGACTGGCAGTCATGGCCAAAATTAGATCTCCCCTTCTCCATCATCTTTATCATCATCGCCAATTTCGGCAATTTCTTTTAAACGCGAAATCGCTTGATAATTAATCGAGCCATCAGGATAAACGCCCTCGGCATTCAACACACCCGCTGAAACGCCTGTCAACAATTCCAGGGTTTCATCAACGGTTCTGACCACATAAACCGCAAACAAGCCTTTCTCAACCGCATCAACCACCTCTTGAGCCAGCATCAGATTGCGCTTGTTGGAAATAGGAATAATCACGCCCTGTTCACCGGTTAAACCGCGAGCCTGACAGAGTTTGAAAAAACCTTCAATTTTTTCATTTACGCCGCCGATGGCCTGCACTTCGCCATATTGATTGATTGAGCCGGTCACGGCAAAACTTTGTTTAATCGGAATCCGGGTCAAGGCCGAAATTAGACAGCACAGCTCCGCTAACGAGGCGCTGTCACCGTCAATATAGCCATAGGATTGTTCCATGGTGATGCTGGCAGAAATCGCCAATGGAAAATCCTGCGCGTAACGTTGCCCCAAATAGCCGGTTAAAATCAGTACGCCTTTGGAATGAATGGATTTGCCCAATTCCGCTTCCCGCTCCACATCAACAATCCCGCGTGAGCCGGAATAAACCGTGGTGGTAATTCGTGCCGGGGCACCAAAACTGCTGCCGCCGATTTCCAGTACCGTCAGACCATTAACCTTGCCAACTGCAGCACCGGCGGTGTCAATCAGAATAGTTTCCTCCAGCATTTCCTGCAAAATTTCTTCGGCAATCCGGCCGTTTCGTGCCGCTCTGGCCGCCAATGCCTGCTCAATCAAATCGGCATCAATGCAATCTGTTTCAGATTGGCGCGATAAGAAGTTTGCCTCGCCGATAATTTCCAGACAATCGTTAATATGAGCAGAAAGGCGATGCTGATTTTCAGACAAGCGGCAGCTATGTTCAATCAAGCGTTCCAACGCCGAAGTAGTCAGCGGTTTGGCACTGGAGTCCCTGGCGTGATTTTGCATTAAAGCCGCGAATTTCTGCATACTCTCTGCGGTTCTGCTGATGTGGTCGTCAAAATCAGCCAGCACCCGAAACATTTCATTAAACTCACTGTCCAAATCTTCCAGCAAATAGTACATATCGCGGGAACCAACCAGAATCACTTTCACATTCAACGGAATCACTTCCGGCTTTAAGGTGATGGTGTTGATACCAAATTCAGAATAGGGTGTTTCGATTTCAATTTTTCCGGCTTGCAAGGCGCGTTTTAAACCTTCCCAGACAAACGGATAAGTAAGGATTTTTTCCGCATCCAGAATCAAATAACCGCCGTTTGCCCGATGCAAAGAACCGGCGCAAATCCGCCGGTAATTAGTCACCAGTGCACCTTGGTCGCTGGAATATTCAATCCGCCCGAACAGGTTTTGATAGGTTGGATGCGACTCATACACCACCGGTGCGCCGAGTTCCTCCTTGTAATCCACCAGAACATTCGGCATGTAGCGTTCGGTCAGAATCAGCCGCCGCGTTGCCAATTCATTGGCATCCAGGGAACGGGTCGGCATCAAATAATCGCTAATCATGTTGGTTAAGTCTTTTTTGATTTCTGCCAAAAAAGTAATCACATCATCAATATTTTGATAGCGCTCGTTGAGTTCAGTGAATAACGGTTCAATTGCGTGATTAATGGTTTCGGTATCCAGCTGCTTGATTTCCTCGACCATTTTGCGCCGCCATTGCGGCAATTCCAGCAGCATCTCGCTTAAATACTCTTCCAGCTCTTCAACATGCTGATGAAAAACTTCCCGCTCCTCACCCGACAACAGCGCGAATTCATCTTCATCCAGCAGCTTTTCATCCCGAATCGGTAAAAAGGTAATGCCATCACCTTCTTTGTATAGCGCAACCTGCAAGGTGCGGGCTTTTTTGTCCACCGCATCAATCGCCGCATGATAAAGCTGATTAAAACGCCGTTCTATCGCCCCTTTTTTTTGCTGATAAGTTGGGCTTTCAAATGCCGCCGGGAAAGTGGCAAGCAAGTTATCAATCAGTTTTTCGATTTCTTTATTGAACAGTTGCCCATGTCCGGCAGGCAATTCCACTGCCACCGGTTCTCTGGCGTTTTCAAAATTATCCACATAACAATAAGAAGGCGGTGCCGGCTGATGTTCGGCGTGCAGCGATAACGTGTGGGTAATCATCGACAATCGCCCGGTGCCCGGTTCGCCCATCACAAAAATATTGTAGCCGGGGTTTTGCATCGCTATCCCGAATTCTAAAGCCGACTGCGCCCGCGTTTGCCCTAAAATCGCAGGCTGTGGCTGCTTGGTCTCAGGCGGGGTTGTTGCATCCAATACAACTTTCAATTTAAGTGCAGAAGTAGGCAGTTTTAGAGTGGTTGGCATAACAAATTAACAAAGGCTGATTAAATGCGGATGATTTTATCATTATTGGCGCTGAAAAAACGGCGGATTGTTTGCCTTTGTCATCAGAGTTTCATATTGATGACCGATAATCTGTTTAACGTTATTAACAGCAGGAATTCAAGATGAACAGGTCAGACTTGAGAAGGTACTTTCAACAATTTATCGGTAATGTGGCAGAGCAGGACGAGGCAGGATTAGGGGTCGATGCGATGCCTGGACATGAAGTGGTCAGATTTTTAGCCGCAAACCAGAACAACTGCAAACCGCTAAATAAACGAGGCGTTGCTTTCACGCAAAATGCCCGCCGCAGGCTGGATGAACACGAGCTGGCGATGGTTTGAAAATTGCATTGGAGGTAGAGACGCAAAATAATGCGTCTCTAGTAATAAGCCGTTTATCCCAGCAAAGCTGAAATTTCTTCCCTGCCAATCACTTCTTTTTCCTGCAACAAAGTGGCGATTTTATCAAGCAAGTCACGGTTGGAAGTCAAAATCTGCCAGGCCCGTTCGTGTGCTTCATCCACCAGTGCTTTAACTTCAGCGTCAATAATGCGAGCGGTTTCTTCACAGTAATTGCGCTGTTCCGGTTCTTCCACGTTTAAAAACTGCAACTGCTGGCGTTTGCCATAGGTTAATGAACCCAGTTTTCGGCTCATGCCCAGATGACAAACCATATTGCGGGCAATGTCGCTGACCCGCTCCAGGTCATTTTGCGCACCGGTAGAAATTGAAATTAAAACCAGTTCCTCTGCGAGTCGTCCGCCTAACAGAATTGCCAGTTGGTCTTTAAGTTCGGCTTCAGTGGATAAAAACTTTTCTTCGACCGGCAATTGCAAAGTGAAACCTAAAGCCGACATGCCGCGCGGAATAATCGAGATTTTATGCACCGGCTGACCGGTAGGAACTTTTTCAGCTATCAAGGCGTGACCCGCTTCGTGATAAGCAACGCGGCGTTTTTCTTCAGGATTCAACACCCGATTTTTCTTTTCAGGCCCGGTTAATAAACGGTCAATCGCCGCTTCAAAATCGCTCATGGTGATTTTTTCATGCCCTACCCGGGTTGCCATAATCGCCGCTTCGTTGGCAATATTGGCAAGGTCTGCGCCGACCAGACCCGGTGTGCGTTTGGCAATCACGGTCAAATCAATATCATCGGCCAACGTTAAGTTTTTAACATGCAGTTGCAGAATTTCCACCCGGTCTTTTAAATCCGGTTTGTCCACCACAATTTGCCGGTCAAAACGGCCTGAACGCAACAGGGCCTGATCGAGAATTTCCGGGCGGTTGGTCGCTGCCATCACAATTACCCCGACCGAAGTATCAAATCCGTCCATTTCGGTCAAAAGCTGATTCAGGGTTTGTTCACGCTCATCATGGCCGCCCATCATCACCGGGCCGCTACGGGAACGGCCAATCGCATCCAGCTCGTCAATAAAAATAATGCAGGGCGCTTTTTGCCGGGCCTGTTCAAACAGCTCCCGCACCCGCGCCGCACCAACTCCGACAAATAATTCAATAAACTCTGAACCGCTGATGTTAAAAAACGGCACATGCGCTTCACCAGACACCGCCCGTGCCAGCAGGGTTTTACCGGTGCCGGGAGAGCCGACCAGCAATACCCCTTTGGGCATCCGCCCGCCCAGTTTCTGGATTTGTTCCGGCGATTTCAGGAATTCAATCACTTCTTTCAGTTCCTGCTTTGCATCGTCCGCGCCGGCCACATCGGAAAAAGTCACATTGGTTTGCGAATCTTCGTGAATCCGGGCTTTGTTGCCGATGTTTAAAAAATCCCGGCCTTTACCCATGCTGCGGTTGATAAACCAAGAGCCGATAAACAGGAAAATGAAAATCGGAATAATCCAGTTGAAAATCAGGCTGGAGAGCCAGTTTTCACTGCTGCGCACTACATAATCAACATTATGCTGCTGCAATTGCTCGGCCAGCTCCTTGTTCCATAACGGAATGGTGACGAAAGGTTTGCCGTCTTCCTGCTTTTTTTCGCTTTTAAATTCGCCGCTGATATAGCGTTCCGTGACCACTGCTTTGGCAATTTTGTCTTCTTTAACCGCTTTCAGGAATTGGTTGTAACTGATTTCGTTTTCCTGCATCGCTGAGAGATTATTCAGCATTAGCAAAGTTAAAACGATGACTGCCGCAAATCCGAACGGTCGCCAGTTAAAGCCTGCCGGTTTTTGCTCGTCAGCGGGCTTGTGTAAGTCCACCTGTGGTTCGGAAAGTGCGTTGTAAATCGTTTGAAACAGTTTTTTCAACTGCGTGAAAACATAACCAAACAGAGAAACCAGCGTATCAATAATACCGTTGGGTTTTGAGTTATCCATTTCTTTGTACCTTTAGTTTGTTTGGGAAATCGCTAAAAAACTAGCGCGTTGGAGCTAAAAATCTGTGCGTATTTTATCCTGTGTAATCTTTTGTGTCGTTAGCGTAACCGTTGGTATTTTTCTCTACCCAGCGGTTTTGCTGCGTGCTTAACTGTTCTTTTTTCCAGAACGGGGCTTTGGCTTTTAATGCTTCCATAATATAACGGCAGGCATCAAAGGCATCGCCGCGATGACTTGTCCACACTGCCACCACTACAATCGGCTGATTGGGAAAAATATCCCCGACCTTATGAATGATTAGTGTATCGAGTACCGGCCATTGTGCAGAAGCTTCATTGACAATCACCGCCAGCTGTTTTTCCGTCATGCCGGGATAATGCTCCAAAGTCATGCCCTGAACTTCATCACCTTGATTAAAATCGCGCATGGTGCCGACAAACACGCTGGTTGCGCCAAATTTGCCCGCGATAGTGTTGCCCGCCTGATAAGCCTGAATTTCCTGCCAGGGATTAAAATCCAGTGTGGTGATTTTTATTTGCATTTCAACCGCCGGTAACGGGCGGAAAGAAGGCCACTTCATCGCCGTCTTTAACATGGGCGTGAATATCAACATAATCCATATTCACCGCAACCAAGGTATTTACCGGAATCGGGCGATTAGGATTGGCCTGATGCCAAACGCCGCCAGCGGTGGTGATTCCCGCAGCATCCAGTTCATCATGGGCGCGACCCAGAATGTCTTTTAAACTGGCAAAATACAAAACTTTTATCGACATGGCTCACCTCAATCTGTAAAAAAATAGATAATAGAAGATTATCTTAAATGCAGGAAAAATTATGACACATTCACCAACTTCATTAACGCATTTTAATCAATCCGGCGAAGCGCAGATGGTTGATGTGGGCGATAAGGCTGTGACCCAGCGGATGGCAGTGACCGAGGGTTTTATTGAAATGTTGCCGCAGACTTTAAAACTCATCATCGAAGGCGGACATAAAAAAGGTGATGTGCTAGGGATTGCGCGGATTGCCGGCATTATGGCGAGCAAGAAAACCGCTGAGCTGATTCCGTTGTGTCATCCATTGCCGTTGACACATGTGGAGATTAAATTAACGCCGCTGCCGGAACATAATCAGGTTCATTGCCAAACGACAGTGAAAACCAACGGTCAAACCGGCGTGGAAATGGAGGCGTTGTGTGCGACACAGATTGCGTTGTTGACAATTTATGATATGTGCAAGGCGGTGGATCGGGGTATGGTAATCCAGTCGGTGCGGTTGCTGGAAAAGGATGGCGGCAAGTCCGGGCATTGGCGGGCTTAGTAGGGGTATTGCGCAATTTAGTCACAGGCCACCCTAGTGGAAATGTATTTCATCAAATGATTATATAATAGGGGGATGTATCGCTAATACGTTTTATGTTTTGGATTAAATTCTGTGTATCTTAAAATTGCTGTCATCACGTTCAAAACCATAGCCGATAAAACTTTAACCCTAAATTAATAAACATCACCAAATGAAAAAGAAGCTATTAATGATTGCTGCTACTGCATTTTTTAGCGGCTGTGTTGTGCGCCCGCCCTCAGTTGAAGTGCCGGTTGTCAGTGTGCAACCACCGGTTCGCGTTATAACACCAGTCCCAGCTCCGCGATACTACTACGATGACGGTTATGGCCATCGACACAAGCACCACGGAAGACACCATCATTGATGAGTACAAAAAACAATCTCTCAAATCAAAAAGCTCTTGCCATCTAAGACGACTGGTCGTATTATTTTGCCATGATGAAAATACAATCAAAAGAACTTAAACGTGAACAGCTATTAACTGAAGGTGTGAGTCTGCTCATGCAGCAGGGCTATCATGGGACAGGTTTGCAGGAAATTCTGGATACCGTCAAAATTCCCAAAGGCTCGTTTTATAACTACTTCGGCAGCAAGGAACAATTCGGTGCTGAAGTGATAGCCCATTACATTCAGCCGTTTATTGAGCAACTGCAAAACCATTTGCAAAATCCGCAGCAAGACGCTTTGCAGGGATTGCAGAATTATTTTAATGAGCTGATTAGCGCAGTCGCTGACTCAAATTTTAAAGGCGGTTGTCTGCTGGGCAATTTGATGGGCGAAATCGGCGATACCAGTGAAGTTTGCCGCCTGGCTTTGAAAACAGCAGTTGAACGCTATCGGGATTTGCTACAGTCCGGTTTAAATCAGGCTCAACAGCAAGGTACAGTTCGCACTGACAAATCCGCGCAGGAAATGGCCGATTTATTAACCGACGCTTGGCAGGGCGCGTTGTTGCGGATGAAGATTGACCAATCCGTTAGCCCTTTGCGCCGTTGTTGTGATGATTTGTTAGGCGATTATTTTAAAGCTTAAAATTTTTTTCACTTTTTATAATACGACCAGTCGTATTTTTAACCTTAAGGAGTCCACACCATGCCTAAATTTATTATTGAACGCGAAATTCCCGGAGCTGGCAATCTTTCTACTGAACAGCTACAAGGCATATCCGCTAAGTCCTGTAGCATTTTGAAAAACATGGGGTCTGCCATTCAGTGGGTGGAAAGTTATGTTACGGATGACAAGGTTTATTGCATTTACATCGCTCCGAATGAAGAGGCGATTAGAGAACACGCCGCAGCGGGTGAATTTCCGGTCAACAAAATTTCGCAAATCAAAACCATGATTGACCCTACGACTGCGGAAGTCTGATTTTTATAACAATAACAAGCAACTTAACGAGGAAACCATGAAACTCTCAACTGCAATAAAAACGTTACTGGGTTTTTCAGCCCTAATCATTAGCACTACCAGTACAGCCGATGAAACCTGTTCTTCGCCGTATTCCGCAAAAATCACCGGTCAGGAAGATTTTGTTTACATTTGGACATTAGGTGTGGAAGGCTTGGGCGATGCGCAGGACAAACTGGTGACTGTGGATGTGAACCCCAAATCGAAAAGCTACGGCAAAGTGATTAACACGTTATCCGTCGGCGGTCGCAACGAAGCGCACCACGCCGACTTTACCGACGACCGGCAATATCTTTGGGGTGGCGGCTTGGACACAAACAAGATTTTTGTGTTCGACATTCACAGCGACCCCGCTAAACCGGTGCTGAAAAAAACCATTACCGATTTTGTGGCGAAAAGCGGCGGCGTAGTTGGCCCGCACAGCACTTATGCCTTGCCGGGACGGATGATTATCACCGGGCTGTCGAATAATAAAGATCACGGCGGACGCACGGCTTTGGTGGAATATACCAATGCCGGCGATTATGTGGCGACGTATTGGCTGCCGACGGATAGCAATCTGGAAGGGGCGATTAAAACCGGCAAATATGCGGACGGTTACGGCTACGATGTGCGGGTGTTGCCGCGTAAAAATCTGATGCTAACTTCTTCGTTCACTGGCTGGTCAAATTATATGATGGATTTCGGCAAGATGTTGGTCGACTCGGAAGCGATGAAACATTTTGGCAATACCGTCGTGCAGTGGGATTTGCACACCAAGCAACCGAAGAAAATTTTTGACGTGCCGGGCGCACCGTTAGAGCTGCGTTGTGCGTTGAAAGACGAGCATAATTATTGTTTTACCACCACCGCGTTGACTTCCAAAATCTGGTTGATTTACGAAGACGGTAAAAACGGCTGGCAAGCGAAAGAAGTGGCGGATATTGGCGAACCGAGCAAAGTGCCGTTGCCGGTGGATATTTCCATTCAAAGTGATGACAAGCTGTTGTGGGTGAATACGTTTATGGACGGCAAAACCCGTGCCTTTGATATTACTGACCCGTTCAAGCCGAAACAGGTATTTGAGCAAAAAATCGGGGCGCAGGTGAATATGGTTTCTTCCAGTTGGGATGGCAAGCGTTTGTATTACACCTCATCGTTATTGGCGAACTGGGATAAAAAAGGCGCGGATAATGAGCAGTTTTTTAAAGCCTATAATTGGGATGGCAAAAATCTGACGCAGGCATTTAGCATTGACTTTACTAAGGAAAAATTAGGCCGTGCGCATCAAATGCGGTTTGGGGCGTATGCGTTGTATGGTGCAAATAAAGCCGCGCCGGTGAAAAAATAACGTTTCTGTTTTTGTTTGTTTACAGTTTTGGGAAAGGGTGTGCAAAATAGTATGCACGCCCTGCCGAGCTTGAAGAGAATAAAATT
This sequence comes from uncultured Pseudomonadota bacterium, assembly GCA_903875455.1. Taxonomy (GTDB): domain Bacteria; phylum Pseudomonadota; class Gammaproteobacteria; order Methylococcales; family Methylomonadaceae; genus CAIQWF01. The sequence continues at coordinate 3,422 of CAIQWF010000013.1, read as the reverse complement.
TAGTTTGGTAGATTGTGGTTAGCGTTTTTTGCAAACGTAACTGATAAAACTATTAATTCGCTAAAGGTAAAAACAATCGTAATGGTTGGTCGGGAAAAGCGATAAAGCCAAATTCTTGATAGAACTTAGCTACATTGATGTTGAGCGCGTCCACCACAATCGCATAAACCGCCAAAACACTGCTGGCTTGTTCGACCCGTTGTACCGCATCAGCTAATAATATAGAGCCTAAGCCTTGTCCTTGATAGTGTTTATCCACAGCCAATCGTCCTAACAATGCAACGGGAACAGGATAATTAGGCAGGCCTTTGTTGAACGCCAAAGGCAAATCGGCAACGCTGACACTTCCGGCACTGAGTGTGTAGTAGCCCATTATCGTTGTTGTATTGTCAATGGGTGTGGCGATGAACACTTTGTTAATCCGGTGTTTGGTGTTTTGTCGTGCATATCGCTGTAAATATTGGTTCAAACTCGTTTCGCCACAATCAAACAAGTTGCGCTGATGGTCAGAGTTTAGCGTGGTGATGTGGAGTTTCATGCGTTTGGCAATACTGAGTTTTGATGGAGTTGCAACGCTTGTTTGAGTTTGTTGTTGCGAGGTGGTGGGTTTTCTAAGGCTTCTAAAAAGATATTCCAGTCAGCGGCGGAAAGGGTGATTTGTTCGTGTTCGCTGATGATGTGTTCGGCGGCGGTTAGGGCTTGTGACAGGACAAATTCGGACAGGCTTTTGTGGCTGTAGCTGGCGGCTTTTTCGAGTTTTTGTTTGGCATAAGCGTCAAGGCGGATGTGCATTCGTTGTGGTTTGCCGGTTTCTGTGGTTATCATGGTGATGCTCCGTTGATTGATGCGAAAATTGTACGCCAAACGGTGACTATCTGAAAGATGTTAAAGTGAACGCAGAGCGTTGTTTTAGGTGGGCGTGGTTAGCGTTTTTTTGCAGCAGGCAACAACTTCTTTCTTGTGTTAGTGTTGTAGGTTGTGTTTAGTGAAACGAAGCGCAATAAAAGCAGCTTAAGTGTTGGCGATGCGATTCCTTACGTCAGCGGTATCCTATCAAGAAGCGCATTTTATCGAGTTCATGGGAAATGCCCGTTATTTGCCCAAATTAAGGTTACTAGTTTTGGAAAATAATCAAAATACTTACGATTTGAGATTTAAACAAAACATTGCCTTGGGATTATCAATTTCTGATTCTGCTATTGCCGTTATCGAATCCTATCTTGATGGTAAACCAGCAGGTAAACTCAAAACTGTTGATCGAAATGCTATTCTTTGGGCATCTCAGTTTCTACGATCGCTATCGACTAATGTATATGAAAGTGAACCTTTCATATTGGCACTGGCTCGCTATCTGGGGCAGGAAAAAACGAGCAATTTTGAGCTAATCCGCCATATTGCTAAAACTGTACCAGGAACTGTGCGTAAAGCAGTGCGTTATTCAGGTTTAGTGTTACGTCAAAAATCAATGAAATGGAAAGAAATTGAGCGATTGGCTACCTTTGTTCCTGAAGAGTTCAGCGAATTTGTTCAGATTTGTCATACTTTCGACCGAGCCCACCATGAACGAATAACCGAAGTTGAAACTTATCAAAAGTTATTGGTTAGGTTGTCGGTATTGGAATTAATAACCTATGCCAGCCTTTATGCGTTTGAGAAGTTAATACCTCAACAAAGCCAAGATGACGCTGATGCTCAAGATATTTGGTCTGCAATAAATGACATTCTGATATGGAAACTGAAAACTGCAACTGATAAATCGTTTCAATTGACAGAAGCTGATATTGGTAACTCATTACGACTCCATCTGTCTCCTTTTTTGTTTCCTTCGCACGATTTTCCAAAAGCTAGAGAAGATATTTATCAAAACTTCAAATATTTAGTTGCAGCGCAACTAGAACTGAATAGTTTCATATCCCAGTCAGTCGAAGCCTTCTGTTATGACGACAGCATTAGCTTTGAGTTTTCAGGCTCTGATTTGGTCATTGTTGAGCGTGACAATAATGCTCGTAATGCGTGGCAACGGAATGGCGAAAAACTTAGCAGGTTGCATAATTACTGGTTTTATCGTGCATTTGAACTATTTGTTGCATCTGGGATGGATTCAGTACAAATAGGTCGACCTGAAAATCAGGAGAGAAATCAATTTGCCTTCATTAAAACGATTCGTACTCAGCTGCAATTAAGAGAGGTTTATGGTCTTAATGATTCGGTGCAGAGCGAAACAAAGTTGCAGGTAGATTTATTTCAAGCATTATTATCGTTGGAATTGATGACCGCATTTTACAACGTCGATTTTGTACTTCCTTATCGTGACTACCTGGGTGAAACAGGCAACTGGAGATTAGCATTGTCACGTCTTGCCATGAATGGCTTACTTCAAGGATTGCAAAATCGCTTTCCTCTCACATGGTCTGATAAAGAAGCCAAAGTAAACAATATCCGCTCGTGGACGGTAAGCGAAAACTTTCCACAGGGAAATGCTAAAGCAGCCGAAGCAATTCTTGATTTTTGGACTTGTGATATGAAACATTTATCGACACGATTGCGAAGTAATGAACCAACTTTGCCACCTGAACTTTATGAACGTCCGATTTTGAAAATAGGTCGTTACCTTTTTCAATTGCCGTGGATGATGGCAATGCAAAACAACTCCTCAGCCGCAATTAATAATTTACGCAGAATTGGTGCACGTCGATTAGAAGCAAGAGAAGAAACGCGCCGTATTGAACAAAGACTCGCTAAATGTTTCGAGGAACGAGGTTTTCAGGTGTGCTTAAACTATCATCCAGCACGAACCTTATCAGATGACCCAGGGGAAATTGATCTTGTCTGTGCACGGGATGGGCAGATATTAGTGCTAGAAGTTAAGTCGAGTTTTCTACGCAAATCCCAAAAAGATGCTTGGTTGTATAAAACAAATACACTCCGTAAAGCGGGTTTACAGTTACGTCGCAAGGTTGCAGCAGTAAAAACAGCATTGTTATCAGATGTTGATTTAGCTCTTGCACTGGGTATTGGTGAAAATATGGAAATTCCTACAATTCAAGGTTGGATTGTTGATACCTCTATCGAACATGATCATGAGTTTTTTTCTGGTTTTTTGAAAGTTTCACTGGAAGAGGTATTAATCGCACTTCGTGATGACAGACATTGGCTAAACGATCCAGGAAACTTATTTATAGGTCAAGATATTAAAATTGATGACATAGAAGACACTAATATTCAAACTGTTACAGCACTGTACCCTAATGGCTTTTCTGGCAAGGACTTTATTGAGGTTATTGAACAACAAAAGGTGTGGTCAAAGTAAAAAATATAATGTCGCAAATAAATCCCACCTTGCTCAACAAATAATCTTAGTTTTACAATGCAATACTTCGGACAGTTTTAACAAGACACAGCCCCGAAGTTACAAAGTGCCT
>CAIQWF010000012.1 GCA_903875455.1 uncultured Pseudomonadota bacterium | reverse complement strand
TTTCTATCATTGAAATTAAACGTTTTACCCGTCGTTTGTCGCCTAATTCAAGGCCCCCAGTTCCTGTTGTATCCAGCTCATAGATTTATTGAAAAAGACATATCATCGCTGGTTTTTAGGATTTGTGGGTAATCGTGTGCCTTGAAGCCGAACATGTCATTCTTGATGCCTGCAACGAACTTGGAAAGCTCGTCACTTCGCAAGCGATTAAAAAATTCGATACCGATGGTAGTCCGATTCAGATGGCAGGCGTAAAGCTCACGGCAAAAGCACCGGTTTTAAAACTTTACCAGACGCCGTACGGCGCGGTGGAAGTACCTCGTTACGTTTATCAAACTTCCCAAGGCGGCAAAACTTTTTGTCCACTGGAACAGAATGCCCGCATTATTCGCAGTGCGACGCCGCGCTTTGCCCAGCAAATCTCGCATAAATATGCCAACATGAACGCGCCTGCGGTGTGCGCCGATTTGGAAGATAACCATCATCGTAAAATCGCCCATTCCTATTTGCAGGACGTCGCCGACCATGTTGGCGCGATTGCCAGTGCCAAGGAAGAGGTTTGGGAATATGCCTCGCCAAAATTAGATGAAGCGGTTGCCAGCGTGGTGATTAGCCTGGATGGTGCCTATTTGTTGATGCGCGAAGACGGCTACCGCGAAGCGATGGTTGGCGCGATTTCGCTTTATAATCCAAAAGGCGAGCGGCAGCACAGCATTTATATCGGCGAAGCACCTGAGTACGGTAAAGCGACGTTTACCGAACGCTTGGAGCGTGAAATCAAGCAAATTAAACAGCATTATCCTGACGCGCTTTATTTAGGCATCGCCGATGGTGCGAAAAATAACTGGAGCTTTCTGGAGCAGCACACCAGCCGCCAATTGTTGGATTTTTTCCACGCGACCGAATATTTGGCGGATGTCGCAGAGGCGGCGTTTCCTGGCAAAACTGACAAACCGAAGCGAGAAGCGTGGCTGCATGAACGCTGCAAACAGCTTAAACACCAAGCAGGCGCAATTGATAGTTTGATTGCGGAAATGGAAAAGTTCGCCAAGCGCACCCAACTTAACAAGACTGTCAAAGAGAATTTAACGGCGGCGCGGACCTATTTTGCCAACAATCGCCATCGAATGGATTACGCCACTCATGTTGCAAACGACTTGCCAATAGGTTCAGGGGTGACGGAAGCGGCTTGCAAAACGCTGGTAAAACAACGTCTTTGTTGCTCTGGAATGCGGTGGAAACAGCAAGGTGCAAAAGTAATTTTATCGTTGCGGGCATTAATTCAATCAATTGAAAGGGCGATGGGAGCAATTTTGGAGTAAAGTTGACCAGTTCGGTGTTTTTGTTTATGGCTAAAGGTACATTTTATAAAATCAGCACCCATCTGAAAGTCGAACATCGCGTTGTTTTCTATATATATTCGGTTGCCTATCATCCTAAAACCTCTATTTTATATCTCGAAAAAACGCATCTTCCTGACTTTCTACTGCTGAAAACTAAAATCCACATTAAAGTTAATGCCATGATTTTGGTATTCTCTAATTCGCAGTTTACAATCCGACCATTTAACCTGCTTGATTGCAGGCTTTGGTATATTTTTGCATCTGCTTTTCAAACATAAAATCGTCATACTCTTTTTGAGATTTAAAGCCTTGCCGTTCCCAAATTTCAGGTACTTTCTTTTTAGCCGGTGTTGCAGTTACCTGTTCTTGCTCCAATTGCCAATCATGCCCCCAATCCTGCTTCAAAGCATTAACCAAAAAACCAGCATAGGATTTTCCTGATTTGGCATTGCTATAAAGAATATTGCGTTTAACATATTCCTTGCCCTGCTTCTTTTCATACTCAATAATCGCTGATAACACGGTTTTTTTCGATTTATGCTGCTCAGGTACTAACAATATAAGTTCGTTGACTACAGCCGATTCTGGCGCGTTCAAATTAGCAAATGCAGTAGGAGTTTTGAAAGGACGTGTGTCTTCAACTAAAGAGGTTTGCTCACAAGGCAAATCCTTGGTAAAAATCCGAAAGCGAATAGCCCCAACCTTGCGCCCATACTTGATTTCATCAAATTCAAAATATAGATCAGTTTTTTCCTTAAGCTCTTTTTGCACCGACTCCAATACGAAACGTCTAAAATCAGCATACAACTTATAGCGTTCTTTTTGGATTCCTAACATCTCTTGTAATGAAACCAGTTCTATTTCCCGTTCTTTTAATTTCTCATATTGCTTAAGTAGAACATACATCCGCATAGAGTACTGGCTTTTGAAACTCAAAAGCATTTCCAATTTACAACTGGTGAAATTGGATTTTAATTGAAGCAAATAGGGTTTTAGCAGCGGGTCAAAACTCAAATTCACCATACCTGTCCCATCAACATATTCCGCTGATGACATCCACCCAATTTGCAATAGTCTATGAGGTTCTTTAATGTTAATTACTCTGCTCAATAAATTGCCTGTAATTTTTTTGCACTCAGCATAAGCTGAATCTTTCGCTATTCCTAAAAACTCAGAAAACTCACTAACACTAATCCGATATGGCTTAAAATCTTCATCTTCTGGCTGTATCCTAGAAATCATAGTCAACACTAATCGTTGTTCAGCTAAAGGTAGGTTATAACGAGCTTCCACTAAGTCATTTGATTGGGTAACCACAAATGAACTGGGAAGTAATGCTTTCTTTTTTCGTTTAATCATTTTTTAGCCTAACTATGAGTTTTTTGTTGTGTTAGAGGATAAAAATTTTTGGAATGAGAATTTAGAACAGAAATTCAGCTCCTTTATCAGCAATATACAACAAATAACTCATAGTTCACAACAAATAACTCATAGTTCACAACAAATAACTCATAGTTCACAACAAATAACTCATAGTTCACAACAAATAACTCATAGTTCAC
>CAIQWF010000011.1 GCA_903875455.1 uncultured Pseudomonadota bacterium | reverse complement strand
TTTGCTTTATTTGGTCGATTTGTGCAACAAAGCCGTTTTGACCTCTAATTTATTTAAAAATAGGGAGTTTAGAAACTTTTTCAAAACCCACCGAATCAAAAAATCCGGCAGGTTTTTTGTTGAAAGTTAAATCACAATACTGACTAACTTATTCGGCACAACAATCATTTTCTTAATTGGATTCTCACCAATCAACTTTTTAATGTCCTCATTCGCCAACGCCTGCGCTTCAATAATCTCTTTGCTGGCACTCAAAGCAACCTCAATCTTGCCGCGAATCTTGCCATTGACCTGAATCATCATCTGCACCGCCGCCTGCTGCAACGCCGACTCATCCACACTCGCCCAGCGTTCAGTCACGATGTCGTTATCATGCCCCAAATCAAACCAAAGTTGTCTCGCAATATGCGGCACAATCGGCGACAGCATCAACACAATGCCTTCCAAAACTTCGTGGCGAATCGCCTTGCCGTTAGCTGAATCATCCTCAAATTTGTTCAACGCATTCAGCAATTCCATATTCGCGGCAATCGCGGTATTAAAGGTATGGCGGCGTTTTAAATCATCGCTGACTTTCGCCAAGGTTTGATGCAACTGGCGGCGCATGGCTTTTTGCCCTTCCGTTAAAGCGGATTTATCCAAACTCGACACGCTAACCACGCCCGCGCTGACATGCAAATACACCTGCCGCCACAGCCGTTTCAAGAACCGCTGCGCCCCTTCCACACCGGCATCATTCCATTCCAGCGACTGGTCAGGCGGCGAGGTGAACATGGTGTACAAACGCACGGTATCCGCGCCGTATTTGTCAATCAGCACTTGCGGGTCAACGCCGTTATTTTTCGATTTCGACATTTTTTCCGTCGCGCCAATCGTGACCGGCGAACCGTCACTGAGCAATTTCGCCCCGCAAATTTTGCCTTTGCTGTCGCGCTCGACCTCAATTTCGGTAAGGTTGAAATAATTTTTATGCCCGTGTTCATCCACTTGATAAAACGTTTCCGCCACCACCATGCCTTGCGTTAATAAATTTTTAAACGGCTCATTGCTGGTCACTAAACCTGTGTCGCGTAGCAATTTATGGAAAAACCGCGCATACAATAAATGCAAAATCGCGTGTTCAATGCCGCCGATATATTGATCCACCGGCAGCCAATGATTGGCTCTTTCATCAAGCATTAAATCCCCCCAGCCCCCTTTTACAAAGGGGGAGCTACCTTTTTCTTCCCCCTTAATAAAGGGGGATTGAGGGGGATTTTGACAAGTAAAACGGGCAAAATACCAAGACGATTCCATAAAGGTATCGAAGGTATCGGTTTCGCGCCGCGCTGCTTTACCGCATTTTGGACAATCCACATGCGGGAAAGTTGGATGCGCCGCGAGTGGCGATTGCGAACCATCCAACACCACATCTTCCGGCAATGTCACCGGCAATTGTTCATCCGGCACGGGAACAGTGCCGCAAGTTTCACAATAAATCACCGGAATCGGTGCGCCCCAATAGCGTTGCCGCGACACGCCCCAATCACGCAAGCGGAAATTGACCTTGCGTTCCCCTTTTCCTAAACGAGTTAATTCATCAGCAATTGCGTCAAAAGCTTTTTCAGAGGTTAAGCCGGTAAATTTTCCAGAACTAATTAAAACACCTTTTTGTTTATACCAATCTTCCCACTTCTTTTTATCAAAACGGTATTTTTCCTCAGTCATGGCATTAAATTGTGCGTTGGAATAATTTTTAGTTTTTTTCTTACCCACAATAAAATCAAAAGTATTGGAAAATTTTCCAACATCATCAGGGTGTATAATGACTTGTCTAATAGGTAAGTTGTATTTCAAGGCAAAATCAAAATCGCGCTCATCATGGGCAGGGACGGACATCACCGCGCCCGTGCCGTAACCCATTAACACAAAGTTGGCAATCCAAATCGGCACGGGTTCGCCTGAAATCGGATGCAATGCGGTTAAACCGGAGGCAATGCCGCGTTTTTCCATCGTTTCCATTGCTGCTTCGGACGTTTCCATTTTTTTGCAGTCTTCAATAAACGCTTGAATTGCTGGATTATTTTCCGCCGCCCGTTTCGCAAGCGGATGCTCCGCCGCCACCGCAACGTAAGTCACGCCCATCAAAGTATCAGGACGGGTGGTGTAAATGCGCAACGGCTCGCCGCTGTCCGCCACGATAAAATCCATTTCCAGACCTTCAGAACGCCCAATCCAGTTGGCTTGCATAGTTTTCACCTGTTCCGGCCAGCCTTCCAGCGTGTCTAAATCTTTCAGCAATTCATCGGCATAGGCGGTGATTTTCAAAAACCACTGCGAAATTTCTTTGCGCTCCACCGGCGTATCGCATCGCCAGCAACAGCCTTCAATCACCTGCTCATTCGCCAACACGGTGGCATCTTTCGGACACCAATTCACTGGCGCGGTTTTTTTGTAAACCAAGCCTTTTTTCAATAATTTCAGGAAAAACCATTGCTCCCAGCGATAATAATCGGGGTCGCAAGTGGCGATTTCGCGTGACCAATCGTAGCCAAAACCTAAGCGTTTCAATTGGTTGCGCATGTAATCAATATTTTCGTATGTCCATTTTGCCGGATGTACGCCGTGTTTCATCGCCGCATTTTCCGCCGGCAAGCCAAACGCATCCCAGCCCATCGGTTGCAGGACGTTTTTGCCCAACATGCGCTGAAAACGGCTAATCACGTCGCCAATCGTGTAGTTGCGCACATGCCCCATGTGCAGTTTGCCGCTGGGATAGGGGAACATGGACAAACAATAGAATTTTTCTTTGTCAGGATTTTCGACAGCTTTGAAAATTTGGGAAACATCCCAGCTTTGTTGTGCGTCTTGTTCAATAGTGGAGGGATTGTAAATTTCTTCCATGTTGCTCTTCATTTATCGGTCAAAAGCGTTAGAATACCGTACCGCCGCTTAAATCTAAAGCGTCATTTTTAAGGAATTATTGGAATTACTATGATTAAAGAGAATTTTATCCAAGCGTATAACAATTTTATGCAGCATCTTCACGAAACCATGGGTGATGCTGATTATTCTATGACCGATGCTTTAGAAATCGCAAAAGACAAAACCAGCGATGCAACGGATTTATCTGCTGAGGAAATGGATCAGGTAAAAAGTTATGTAAAGCGTGATCTTGACCATGCTGCCGAAAATTTGGATGAAACCAGCGATGAATCTTTTTCCGAATGGTTAAAAATTGATATTGATTTAATAGAAGATTTTGCGCTTGATGCCTTTATGGACCTGGCCGATAAAACGCGGGTGGAACTGGCGATGCTGGAACAAAAAGCCAAAAACTATCATCCGTATCACAGCGGTGAAATCACCGGACCTGGCACCTTCATCTGTGAAGAATGCGGCAAGGAAATTGCGTTTAAATCTACCAGCCAGATTCCAGAATGCCCTAGCTGTAAGGCTAAAACCTTTGTTCGTAGTTGATATTACGAAACCAGAGCTTATAATAAAAATAATATCCATTTGATTTAACGGGGAAATACTATGCGCAGGGTCATTTTTAATCAAAAAGGTGGAGTGGGTAAATCAACCATTACGTGTAATTTGGCGGCGATTAGCGCGGTTGAAGGCTTGCGCACCTTGGTGATAGACCTTGATATTCAAGGAAATGCCACGCAATATTTATTAGGCAATAAAATTACCGATGCCAATAAAACCATTGCGCTGTTTTTTAAAGATACGCTGAGTTTAGGGCTGTTCGGCGGCCAATCTGTTGGTCTGGCAAGTCTGGTGCAGGAAACCCCGTTTCCTAATTTATTTGTGATAGGCTCGCATCCTGATTTGGAGCCGTTACAGGCGCGGCTGGAGTCGCGGCATAAGATTTTTAAACTCAGGGAAGCATTGGATCAACTGGAAGGCTTTGATGCCATTTATATTGATACGCCGCCGATTTTAAATTTTTATAGCCAGTCTGCGTTGATTGCCGCCGATAAATGTTTGATTCCGTTTGACTGTGATGCCTTTGCCAAAGACGCGCTGTTTTCCTTGATGCAGGCTTTGGCGGAGGTGAAAGCCGATCATAATGAAAAACTGGAAATTGAAGGGATTGTGGTGAATCAATTTCAGCGGCAGGCGAATTTGCCAACCCAGTTGGTCGAGGAGCTGTTGAAAGAAGGTCATCGCGTGTTAGAAACCAAAATTTCGCCATCCGTAAAAGTGCGCGAATCCCATACCCATTCCCAGCCGTTAGTGCATTTTGCCCCAACGCATAAACTGACTGATGAATTCAGGGCACTGCACAACGAAATTACCGGCAAGCAATAGAGAATCCTGTTCCAATTCTAACATTGTAAAAAATAAATTCAGGGTTGCTTATTACCGCGTTCCAAATGATTGCAGCTTTTGCTAACTGATGACAGAAAAACCGCCTTTGATTTTATCAACAGGCGGTTTTGTTTTTGCTTAAAATGGTTCTGTGCCACTTCTTCGTTCAGCGTATTTTCCCGTGCTGAAAATCAAAATAATTTCCCATGTCACGGCTTTAAAGTCGGGCTATAAAAAACCACAATGACTGAAAAAATTCTGTTTTTAACTGGCAAATTGGCCGAAAAACAATTGCGGCAGATTCTGGAAAAGATGCAGCCGGACTTTCTCTATAAAGTGCATCAATTGGGCATAAAAGTGGCCGGATTAATGACCGCTGAGATGATAGGGCGGCGTTTGAAAGATACATTAGGCGCGGACAGAATTATTGTGCCGGGACGTTGTCGCGGAGATTTAGAGGCGTTATCAACAGAATTGGGTCTGCCGATTGAACGTGGCCCTGAAGAGCTGAAAGATTTGCCGCAGTTTTTTGGCAAACAGGCGCAGAAAGCTGATTTAAGTCAGTATAAAGTGAAAATTTTTGCCGAAATTGTCGATGCTCCGCAGTTGAGTGTTGAGGAAGTAATAAAACGTGCACATTATTACCGGCAACAAGGTGCAGATGTGATTGATATTGGTTGTTTACCGGATACACCGTTTCCGCTGATGCCGGAAATTATCCGCACTTTGAAGCAGGAAGGCTTTCAGGTCAGTATAGATTCGTTAAATAGCGAAGATTTATTGCTCGGAGGCAAAGCCGGTGCCGATTATTTGCTGAGTTTAACGGATGACAGTGTCTGGATTGCCGATGAAGTTGCCTCCACACCGATTGTGATTCCCGCTAAACATGGCGATTTGACGACGTTACAGAAAGCCATCAGTACTTTGCAAAGCAAAAATCGGACTTTTATTGTCGATCCGATTTTAGACCCGCTACATTTTGGATTCACTGAGTCGGTAGTGCGTTATCATCAATTTCGCCAGCAATATCCTGAGGTGGAAATGATGATGGGGGTCGGTAATATCACCGAACTGACTCACGCTGATACTTCCGGGATGAATGCGCTATTATTGGGAATTTGCTCAGAACTGAATATTAATCATATTTTGGCGACTCAAGTCAGCGCACATGCCTGTCGTGCAGTGAAAGAGGCCGATTTGGCGCGGCGGATTATGTATGCAGCCCAGCAGGCGAATACTTTGCCGAAGCACATTGACCCGCAGTTGATGGCATTGCATGAACCCGCGCCGTTTCCCTATCAGTTAGATGAAATTGCAGAGTTTGCCGCACAAGTGACTGACCCCAGTTTCAGAATCCAAACCAGCCCAGACGGTGTACATATTTATAATCGTGACGGTTTGCACTCCGCACTTGATCCGTTTGAACTATATCCGCACTTGAATGTGGCAAGCGATGGCAGTCATGCCTTTTATTTAGGGGTGCAGTTGGCGCGGGCGCAAATTGCCTGGCAATTGGGAAAACGCTTTACCCAGGATCAGGATTTAAAATGGGGTGTGGCGGCTGATGACAGTCAGAGCGAGGCGGATTTGCATACTTTCAAGCCGACTAAGTAGAGCGACTATTCCTTGAGTCCTAATTGCTCCAATAACAACTGAATAGACTGGATACTCGCGTCACAGCCGCTAATGCTATCCCTGACCTGTTTTTGAAACAGCAAATCAATCGTAGCTTTGTCCATTTCGCGGCTGGCATATTCATTCAGCAATTTACAATCTTTTTGCATTTTTGATTCGGCCTGCTGCAATTTCTGAGAGTTTTTCGGCGACAAATCAGATTCTGACAGCATCATCACTTGGCTGGTAATCAAATTTTGCTTGCGGAACACTTTTTCGCCATATTCTGCAATAGTGTCCTGTTGCCAGATGTCACTGATTAATGAACAGCCTGTCAAAAACTCACCGGCACAAAAAATAGCCAGACCACAAAAAAGCGTGCGTTTTAAAGTTGAGTTCATTAACAAACCTCCATGTTTAAATTTTCAGATCCTGAATTAATCTTGCCAAAAAGGGCGTAAAAATTCGCCGTTGATTGTGCTGCAATCTCTTCGAGGCTAGTGCCGCGCAAATCGGCCAGTTTTTTCGCCACATGCTGAACATAAAGCGGATAATTGGGTTTGCCCCGAAAAGGGGAGGGGGCCAAATAGGGGGAATCGGTTTCTATTAAAAAACGGTTGGCAGGAATTTTCTCTGCGGCATCCTGTATGGCATGAGCATTTTTGAAAGTCACAATCCCTGAAAATGAAATATAAAAATTCAAGGCCAGCGCTTTTTGAGCAAAATCCCAATCTTCAGTAAAGCAGTGAATCACTCCACCGACTTCAGCCGCGCCTTCTTCTGCCAGAATTTTCAGTGTATCTTCGGCCGCTTCCCTGCTGTGAATAATCAGCGGTTTGCCTAAGGCTTTGGCGACCTGAATATGGGTTTTAAAGCGTTGATGTTGCCAGCTTAAATCACCTTCACTGCGAAAATAATCCAGTCCGGTTTCACCAATTGCCACGACTTTTTCATGTTTAGCCAATGTCATTAACTCGTCAAAACTCGGTTCTTTGCCATCTGTTTCATTTGGATGTACACCGACTGAGAGAGAAATATTCGGATAATCCTTAACCAGCTCAAACATGGCAGGGTAGGCTTCCAAATCAATGGCAATGCAAAGCAGGTGTTCAATTTTGTGCTTTTGGACTTCCTGCATGAAAACAGAAAAATCGTTGTGGTAAGGCTTTAGGTCTATCCGGTCAAGATGGCAGTGGGAGTCTATAAACATAACAACAAAGTAATAAACAAAAACGGCAGCTTGCAAAAACTGCCGTTTTATCAGGAAAAGTCTGTGCAAAAACAGCTCAAGCTGTTGAGGATTACATAGTATGGGTTGGCCGATCCAGCTCTAAAGCCCCGGCAAGATAGGTTTCAATTTTATTTTTAACCTTGCCGCCGTCTTTAGTGCTGAGCTGAATACCAATACCGGCAACCCGATTGGCATCGCCGCCTTCAGGCGTTTTCCAGATCACGGTTCCGGCAATTGGCAAGCGCTCGGTTTCTTCCATTAAAACCAGTAACATCAATACCTCTTCACCCATTTTATACATCCGTTTAGTCGGAATGAACAGGCCGCCATTGGTAATAAAAGGCATATACGATTTATAAAGCGATTTCTTATCTTTAATCGCCAGGTTTGCAATCCCCGATTGTCTTGGGGCTGACAGCGTTGTCAGGGTTGAGGGT
>CAIQWF010000010.1 GCA_903875455.1 uncultured Pseudomonadota bacterium | reverse complement strand
ATATGAATGGTTGCCTTTGTCGTGTTACGTCAGTTATGCAAATTTGAAAAAAACGGTGGTGGATATACTTTCAAATTTTGGAACTAAATACCGTATAACTTTTGTTTAACTACTTAAGTTGATTAAAATGAATATATCTACCCTTTATGAAACTGATTTTAACGTTTGGATTCAAGAAAATATCACATTGCTAAAACAATCGCGTTTTAATGAAATTGATGCTGACCATTTAATAGAAGAACTCGAAGATATGGCAAAGAAAGATAGACGCGAATTAATGAGTCGTTTTATTATCTTAATTGCCGATCTATTAAAGTGGCAGTATCAAGTTACGCATCGGAGTAATAGTTGGCGTTCCAGTATTGACGAGAATCGGGTGCAGATTGAATTATTGTTAGATGATGTGCCTAGTTTGAAAGCAGATTTTTCAGAAGTCATTAAAGACGCTTATCAAAAAGCTGTGAAATTAGCCGCTAAAGAAACGGGATTAGAATCCTCAAGCTTTCCAGAGAATTGTTGTTATACTGAAAATCAATTATTAAACGAAGATTTTTACCCTTAAAACCGTGCAATGTCTTAATTGCAATGGCTATTTTTTTAAGTAATTATTGCAATTCATCATTCAAAATCAAAACTCAAACAACAAAACATGGCAGCCAAAGAAGACTATTACAAACTCCTTGAGATTGATAAAAACGCCAGCGATGCGGAAATCAAAAAAAGCTATAAACGTTTGGCAATGAAATATCATCCCGATAGAAATGCAGACGATCCAGATACGGCGGAAGCAAAATTCAAGCAAGTGAAAGAAGCTTATGAAGTGTTATCCGACCCGAAAAAACGCTCGGCTTACGATCAGTTTGGTCATGCAGGTGTTGACCCTTCACGCGGCGGTGGCGGTTTCGGCGGCTTTAGTGGCGCAGAAGGTTTTGGCGATATTTTCGGCGATGTGTTTGGCGATATTTTCGGCGGCGGTCGGCAACGTAGCGGTGGGGCGCAACGTGGTTCTGACTTGCGCTATAACCTGGAATTAACGCTGGAACAGGCAGTTGCAGGTACTGAAGTTAAAATCCGCGTGCCGGTTCTGGTTTCCTGTACTGAATGTAACGGTTCTGGTGCGAAAAAAGGCTCTACCCCTGTTACTTGTACAACCTGTCACGGCCATGGGCAAGTGCGGATGCAGCAAGGCTTTTTCTCTGTGCAGCAAACCTGTCCAACCTGTCATGGCACCGGCAAACAGATTAAAGACCCTTGCAAAAAATGTTATGGTCAAGGTCGGGTTCAGGATACCAAAACCTTGTCGGTCAAAGTGCCGGCAGGCGTGGATACGGGTGACAGAATCCGTTTGGCCGGTGAAGGTGAAGCGGGAGAGCGCGGCGGACCAGCGGGTGATTTATATGTGCAAATTCAGGTTAAGGAACATGCGATTTTCACCCGTGACAATGCAGATTTATATTGTGAAGTTCCTATTGGTTTCCCAACCGCGTGTTTAGGCGGCGAAATTGAAGTACCGACCTTAGATGGTAAAGTGAAGTTAAAAATTCCGGCGGAAACTCAAACCGGAAAACTATTCCGTTTGCGCGGCAAAGGAGTGAAACCGGTGCGCGGTGGATTACAAGGCGACTTGTTGTGTCGGGTGCAAATTGAAACGCCGGTGAATTTAACCAAAGAACAAACCGCACTGGTCGAACAATTGCGGGATTCCTTATCTGGCGGCGGCAAACAGCACAGTCCACAAGAGCATTCTTGGATGGATAAAGCAAAAAGTTTTTTTGATAAATTAACAGGATAAGCCATGACGAGAATCGCAGTAGTCGGCGCAACAGGGCGCATGGGATTAAATTTAATTACCTCCGTCAGCCAAAGCAAAGCCAGCCTGACAGTTGCAGTGTCTGCTTTAGACAAGGGGAATTTTGGCAAAGATGCGGGTGAATTGGCGGCTATCGGAAATATTGGTATTGCTATATCTGAACACTTGCATGAGGCGATTGCAGCTTTTGATACGGTGATTGATTTTACCCGTCCTGAAGCGACGTTGAATTATTTGAAAGTTTGCCAACAAGCCGGGAAAAAAATGGTGATTGGCACAACCGGTTTTACCGATGCACAAAAAGCGCAAATTACGGAAGCTGCAAAAGACATTGCCATTGTGATGGCGCCGAATTTCAGTGTCGGGGTGAATTTATCGTTAAAACTACTGGAAATGACGGCAAAAGTCATGGGCGATTACACTGATATAGAAATTATTGAAGCCCATCATCGCCATAAGATTGATGCGCCGTCGGGTACTGCGTTACGGATGGGGGAAGTGGTTGCTCAGGCTTTGGGCCGTAATTTAAAGGATTGTGCCATTTACGGCCGCGAAGGTAATACCGGCGAACGTGATAGAAAAACCATCGGTTTCTCCACTATCCGCGCTGGAGATATTGTTGGCGAACATACCGTGATGTTTGCAGATGAAGGAGAGCGTGTGGAAATTACCCATAAAGCCAGCAGCCGGATGACGTTTGCGAACGGCGCGGTACGTGCGGCAATCTGGTTAGCGGACAAAGAAAACGGTTTGTACGATATGCAGGATGTGTTGGGGTTGAAAACGGTGTGAAGGCGATTTAACGATTTTCAGGATAGGCAGGATTAATCCTGAAAATCGTGTTCAGCAAAGGTTTGGGGGGGGGCATGCGGCGCATTACGCTAAAAGCTAATGCGCCCTACCATGCCTACTGAGTTTAAATTATTGCGGGTTACGAGTTAAAAAATGGATGATGTCGATCCACAATTGGAAACCGACCTTGAATCAGTTTATGATTCTTTATGGCGAAAGGTTGGCTGATGTTTTGTAGTGGCGGTTACACGAAATCTTTTGCACTCTCAAAAACAATGGAGATTGCTAAAGCTGCACACTGTGTTACGACATTCCCGATTGTTGACAATAAAACCCGGCCTTTGGTTTTGCCACTGGCGGTTTCTTTTTTGTGTTGTATAGGTTGCTGCTGAGTGAAACGAAGCGCAACAAAAGTGGCTCAAGCGTTGGCGATGCGCTTCCTTACGTCAGCGGCATCCTATAAGTTATGCGCACCTTATCGAGTTGGCGGTTTCTTTTTTGTGTTGTATAGGTTGCTGCTGAGTGAAACGAAGCGCAACAAAAGTGGCTCAAGCGTTGGCGATGCGCTTCCTTACGTCAGCGGCATCCTATAAGTT
>CAIQWF010000009.1 GCA_903875455.1 uncultured Pseudomonadota bacterium | reverse complement strand
ATATCAGTGGTTGCCTTTGTCGAGCTATTTTAGCTATGACAATTTGAAAAAATCCGTTTTAGAAGTGCTTTCAAGCTTTGGTAGTAAATACCTGATAACTTTTGCTTAGATACTTAGCTAAAAATAACTTCGCGATTTCTAAATGAGTTGTTCGCCCTTATCAAGGTTTTGGCCTTTCAAACATCGCAACGGTTAATAAATAAATCAGCATCAAGGCACTGGCAAAAATCCACGGCTGCCAGTTGATAAAACCAAGCAATCGCTGATTGGCAACAAACAATCCAACCCCAAAACTGATATAACCTAAAATCCGCGTCACCTCGTAAGCCACCGGATAATATTTACGACCCAATAAATACGAAACAATCGCCATGCTGGCATAACAAGCCAGGGTAGCCCAGGCTGAACCGACATAGCCATACAATGGAATCCAGTAAAGATTTAACACAATCGTCAGTACGGCACCGCCTAAAGACACCAGCGCTCCTATCCCGGTGCGGTCGGTGAGTTTGTACCAAATCGACAAGTTTACATAAATCCCCAAACACAAATTCGCCATTAATAAAATCGGCACCACCTGCAAGCCGGCACGAAATTCCTTACCAATAAAATATTTAAAGAAATCAATATACAGCGTCACCAGCAAGAAAATGAAGACGCAGAAAATCACAAAAAATTTTAGTACCTGTGCATAAACTTTGGTGGCATCAGTTTTATCCGAATAAGCGAAGAAAAACGGCTCGGCGGCATAGCGAAACGCCTGAATAAACAACGACATTAAAATCGACAGTTTGTAACAGGCGCCGTAAATTCCCAGCATTTTCAGATTGGTTTGCGTGTCGTATGGCAACAGGTATTTTAATAGGGCCCGGTCCAGCATTTCGTTGATAATGCCGGCAAAACCAATCACCACCATCGGCAAACAATAGCGCAGCAAGCGTTTGAATAATGCCCAGTCAAATCCCCAAGCCAAAGCTTTTAATTGTGGGGTTAATAATAAAAACTTAACGGCACTGGCAATTAAATTAGCAATAAAAATGTAACCCACGCCAATTGCCGGGTCATAAATCAAATCCAGTTCGGGGTATAAGTTTTGCGCGGCAAGTTTCGGGCAATAAACAATAAAAAACAGGCTTAAGGCAATTGTGGTGAGGATTTCCAAAACCTTGATACCGGCAAAACGTAGGGCTTTATCTTCGGCGCGAAGGCGGGCAAAGGGAATTGAGCCGACCGCGTCCAGAATCAGAATAATGCTAAACCAGCGCACATATTCAGGGTGATTGGCATAATGCAGAGCGGCGGATAATTGGGAATTGACCAATAAAATCAGCGCGAAAAATCCCAGATTGACCAACAGCACAAAAATCAAGGCGGTGGAATAGGCTTTATCACGCTGCGGATTTTGTTTGTCGCGAAAACGAAAATAGCCGGTTTCAAAGCCGAATAACAGAAATACCGAAAAAAATCCGGCGTAAGCGTAAAACTCTGATACCACGCCATATTCAGCGGCGGAGAAATAATAGGTATAAAGCGGAACTAATAAATAGTTTAGAAATCGCCCAAAAATACTGCTCAGGCCATAAATCGCAGTTTGCGAAGCCAGTTTTTTAAAAATGCCCATCGGCTGAAAATCCAGTGTAAAAACGAGTTCGGAGGTGTTTTAAAGATTTGCTGTACTAGCCAATCCCGACTTTGCTTTTAATCAAATAATGCGGTCTTCCTTTTACTTCATCATAAATTTTGGCGATATATTCACCAATAATCCCCAAACTAATCATAATAAAACTGCCGATTAACAACAGGCAAATTATGATAGTGGTATAGCCTGAAACGGTTTGATGATTAATTAAAGACCAGATGGCATCAGCAGCCACTGAAAAGCCCAATATCAGGGTCATCGCTCCCAAAAATGTGACGATTCTCAAAGGATGACTGGAAAAAGAGATTAAGGCAGTAATGGATAATTCTAAGAGTGACCAGAACGACCATTTGCTTTCACCGCGATGCCGTTCTGCGACATCAAAATAAATATAATCTTCAGTGTATCCTATCCAACTGGTTAAGCCGCGAAAAAAACGCTGTTTTTCGGGCAGTTGCTGCACAATAATGTCAACAACAGTTCTATTTAACAATTTAAAATCAGATGAGTTTTTGACATTAATTCCGCCCAATTCTGAAATAAGATGGTTAATGCAATACGCAGCGGCTTTTTGTCCCATTGAGTCCTGGCTGCGATCGCGTTTGACAGCGTGAACGATGTCGGCTCCTGACTGCCACTTGGCAACCATTTCAGGAATAAAACCGGGTGGGTGCTGAAGGTCGGCATCCAGAGTAATAACCGCCTCACCCGTAGCGTGTCCAAGACCTGCCAGCATAGCACTTTCTTTGCCAAAATTGCGACTGAGCATAATGCCCTTGATTCTGGAATCAGCGTTTGCAAGGGCGCATACTTTTTGGTAGGTCTCATCGGAACTGCCATCATCAATCACAATAATTTCCCAATCACTGACGCAACTGGTCAAAATTTGTGCAATTTGTTTGATGGCGGTTTCGATGCCGTAACTTTCATTATGGGCTGGAATAACGGCACTAATAGTTGGTGGGCAAGGCTTTATAACTGCGTTCATGTGTTAATTTGACAAATGATGATAATGACTTAACTGTATATTGTATTTTTGATATAGCTCTTGAAGTTGCGGGCTTTGCAGCAAAGCCAGTTCCCCTTCCCAATGGTGATAAGCCATCAGTTTGGGTTCAGAGATTTCGGTGCTATCAAAATGTCCGGGGTGGCACATTAACTCATAATGATGTCCGGCTTTAAGTTTGGAAAAAATTTGCGTCAGCACCGCTATATCAAGTTTTCCACTGCGGCTTAGGCCTAACAATAGCGGAAGAGGCTGATGGTATTGTTGCTGATTAACAGTTTGCATTACCTGCATCAAGCTGTTGCGCACCAATCCTGCGGCGGTTAAAGGTTTTAACCATTCTGCCCGTGTTACGCGGACATGGGGAATGTTATAGGTTTCAGCCAACTCGAGTGTCAATTTAAATAACACAGGCAGCATGTGAATATGCTCATGGGAGTTCAAAAATACCAGTTTTTTAGGCTGGCAGGCTTCAATTTGAGCACACCATTCATTACGCACGGTTTCAAGGCTAATTTTCCCGGTTAAAATCAGCAAACTCATTATGTAGGCATTCGGAAAGCAACCATTCCAGCGGGCAAGATTTTCACTCATTGTGCTTGTTAAAGGCTGTTTGAATGTCAAATTCAGATGTACGCCTAAGTCGAGATCTGGAGCGGCATTCAGCCATTCAAGCTGTGTCGCTAAATTTGCAGAGTTTGCCAAAATGCCGGTAGCTGTTATGGCGTGTGCATCGGCGGCTTGCAAGATGCCGTGACTGACGCAAGGGAAATAGCCGTAGTCATCCGCATTAACAATTAACTTAATCGCATCGTCAGCAGTTTTTATATCTGCTTTCATGATTTAATCCAATGCAGTTGTTTTCTAAAAAACAGCCAAAATAAAAATAATGAGCTATACCAACAAACAGCGAATGCAAACAGATCATGACTTAAAAAATGTGCGCCGCGCATTTGCTGGCTAAAGCCATAAATCCCACCTAAAGCCAGGCCAAAACTTAAACCATAGAATTTATACTCAGCTTGTATTGTCAAAAAAAAGAAATACAGACTGACAAAGGCAAAGCCGGAACCTGCGTGTGCAGCAGGAAAACAATGCCCTGCTTTAGAGGCAATAGGATTAAATAAAGTGGCGAACAAATGCACATGCGGATTAAGCCCGCCGAATGATTTCAAATCCCAAGGACAATAGATAGCCGATTTGGATTTTAAAATGATGTTGATAATTGGGCTGGTGATACTGGCAAAAAATAAATATGCCAGGTTACGGCGACAGTTTTTTAAGCGCGATTCAGACTTAAAAGAGTGCAGTAATAGCAATAATATCCCGGCAACAAGGGTAAAAAAAACTATTTGTCCGCCAGTATGAAATACGGTTTTGATGAGTGCTGATTCTTTATAAGGCCATTGATGATTAACTGCGTCATAAAAATGCACCCCCAGCCAAACATCGCCTGCTCCCCAGTGAAATTCAGCAAAAAGCAATCCTAAAAAGATAACAGGAAAAAATACATGAGTCAGGATAAAACGGCGCTGAGGCAGAAGGATTTGTTCTGGCAAACAACGGCTCTGGCTGACTAAAAACAACATATTAATCTCTCGAAACGGGGTACAGGTATTATTTTTTATCAGGGATTTGGCAATGAAACAGACTATATTTGCCATAACTTTTTACCTCAGTCAGATGTAATTTGACTGTTTCTGGCAAACGACTGACTGTTTCTTTGGGGATGACATAAAAATCGTGATTAGGCAATGCCAGACTCTTTTCCAAGGCTTCTTTTTCGGTTAATTGCAACGTTTTTCCTTGCAGATAGAATTGTGCAGAATAGGGTCTGTTATCAACGTAAATCAGTTTTTCATCTGCTTTGGCGATTTGTTGATACGCAGTAATCAGGCGTTTTTGCGACTTGTAAAAATAAACATTGGAAAACTGATAGGCAATGATCAAGGCAAAAAACGACACAGGAACACACAACGCAAGAGCAGGGCGGTATTTGATTTGTTTCAAATAATCTGCGAGCAGTAAAGCAAATCCCGGTAATCCCGGTAACACATAGGTCCAGATAATATTTGCGGAAAAGGTAAAGAATAGCAGTGGCGATAACATCCAAAGCAGGCAATATAAACGCCACCCCTGATCAGCGCGGTGTTTGATGAGTGATTCTTTATTCACTAAAGCCACAAAATGTTGCTTTAGAAAAAGGAAACACCAGGGAAAAGTCGCGGCCAGCCAATAAATCCAGATCATGCCGCGCGGGTGCGCCCGTCCGCTACCGTATAAGTCACCTGACCAGCCTTTTTCGGTGAAGCGTTTCCAGTGCTCACCAACGATAAAATACTCCAAAAACCCCGGAGTTCTTTGTTCTGCAATCAGATACCAAGGCACACTCAGGCACAGCATCAACAGTGCGCCTTTAATCCAGGGCAGGCGTTGCCAAACTTTTAGCCATGAGCCGGAAATAATTGTCCAAAGTCCTAATGTTAAGCCGGATAGCACAAGAGTGATTGGCCCTTTTGCCATTAATCCGATGCTTAAGCCGACAAAGAAAAGATAGCCCCAGATTGATTTATCTTCACGCAACGCCAGCCAAAATGAAGCAAGAGCAAGAGTAATACCAAAATTCAGACTGAGATCCATTGCCACTGTGCCTGCCATCACAAAAAACAGCACGGAACTGGTCAAAATAATCACGGTATTCCAGGCGTAATCTTTTTCAGCTTGCAACTTAGCCAAATGAAAAACAATCCAGCTTACTCCTAAACTTAATAAAGCCGAGGGCAATCTGACAGAAAAATCATTGATCCCGCCCAACCATAAACTTGCGGAAGTCAGCCAAATGGTTAATGGCGGTTTGCCCCAGAAAGGGACGCCATAATCAATCATCGGCGTTACCCAATTACCGGTTTCCAGCATTTTGCGTCCCATTTCCGCATATCTTGATTCGGAAGGGTCATATAAGGGGTAAATGCCTAGCGTGATGAAGCGAATGGCTAAAATAATAACGATTAAACCCAATCCGCCAAAAATTTTTGCAGTTTTTGATGCCGGAGGATTTTCACAGCTGTTTTTTGTAATATCCATTTGAAAAGTCCAGAAACTATTGCCTAAAAAATTCCAGATTAGCACCAGCGCGGTTGTTAAAAGCTGGGCGTAAAAATAATAGAGTCGTAGGGTTAATAATGCCATTAACCCCAGATTCAAGCTAAAACCAATCCCTGCAATTAAGGCAAATTTGGGAAAGGTTTGCTTGTGGGATTGCTGGCTTTTGAATGTTAAAGCGTAATTTAACAAGTAATTAACGATTAAACCGGCAAAAGCCCCACAGCCTGAAGCCGTTACGGGATTAACGGCATAATTTTCAACCAACTGGTAGAGGATTAAATAATGTACGGCGGTGCCAATAACGCCAACCAGAGAGAAAGCAATAAATTTAACTAGCATCAGTCTCTGGCGTTGAATCGGGATGTTGCGACCACAGCGTTTTTTCCGCACTGTTTCTGCCACAGCTCAGAAAGTTTTCTGAATAGGCTACTTGTAAGAAGCTCTTTTCTAAAGCGCATAAAAAGAATTTGATGAGATTGTATGATTTCGCTTTTGTGTGTTGCGTAGTTCAAAACGCTATCCAAATATTTTAGAGTCGGCTGAAACTATTGAAATAGCAGGCGCTTGAAGCTTAATTAATCAATGTATGCTGGAGTTTTTGATGTTGCAAGTGCAGCTTTTCAAGGTTGATGTGAAAACTTAAGCTATTTATATGCCATGTTTCAAGCAGGTTTCAAGCTATAGATAACATTATGAAAAATAAAAGCTTTATAAATTGGCGGTTTAATAATTTTGAAAATAATAGTTTTTATATGGTTGAAAGCCACCGTTAGTGGTTTTTTTAAACCAAGGGAAAGAGTATTTCAAGGGAGATTTTATTTGCCCAGAGGAGCATTATTTGGTAAAGCATGTTTCTGGATTGTTAGGCTATTTCAGATTTCACAGTTCCTTTAGGATATGGTCAACAATAACACCCCTAAATCCGTTCGTGGTGAGCTTGTCGAACCACAACATCCTTCGACAAGCTCAGGATGAACGGGATATTCAAAAATCGGGAAGTTGTTTTTAGTCATGCCCTTAGTGAACAATAAAATAATGTTGATAGCTATTAAACGCTGCAAAACCTGCTAACACCAGAAAAATTGCCCCACTCAAGCGGTGCAGCAAGGTTAAAGGAACTTTCTGCAAAATGGTTCTGCCGGCCAGTACCCCCAATGCCGAAGTTGTAGCCAATGCTGCGGTGGAACCCAGCCACACCGCAACCGGTAACGCCGTGCTACTTAACGCCACCACTGCCAGTTGCGTTTTGTCGCCAAACTCGGCCACCGCAATTAATAAAAAAGTGGTGAAAAAAATACTATGACCGCTTTTTTCAACCACCTCTTCGTCATCTTCATCTTCTTGCTCTACACGCAAGGCATGAATTCCAAACCCTGCGAATAATATTGCTACAGCTGCTGCCACAATGTATTGCGGCAGCCAATTGGCAATCGCCACTCCAAACACCACCGCCAGGGTATTTAAAAACGCAAAAGCCAGCACCGCACCTAATAAAATCGGTAAAGGGCGATGCCGTGATGCCAAAGCCATGCACACAAGCTGACTTTTGTCGCCAATTTCAGCTGCGGCGATTAATGCAAAACTGGTGCCTGCTGTGGCAGTGGCTTTGGCAAAGCCTGGAATGGAAAGTAGCGCCCCTGCAATGTCCAACCCATGTAATATATGCTCCAGAGCTGCAAAATTCATGGTCTTTTAGCCCAACAGGTTATCCAGCATCATCATAATGATAAATCCCGCCATTAATGAAAAGGTGGCAAAGCGTGACCGGCCTTTAGAGTGGGACTCAGGGATAATTTCTTCACTAATCACAAATAACATTGCTCCCGCCGCAAAGCCCATTGCAACCGGTAAAATGGGTTTGAAGATTGTGACCATGCTCACCCCTAATAAACCGCCAACCGGTTCCACTAAGCCGGTTAGAGTGGCAATCCCTACCGCTCTCCATTTGTTATAGCCTAACGCAACCAACGGCATCGCCACTGCCAGTCCTTCGGGAATATTTTGCAAGGCAATGGCAATGGCTAACACTGTGCCATTTTTCAAATCGCCAGAACCAAAGCTTACCCCGACTGACATGCCTTCCGGGAAATTGTGAATGGTAATCGCGGCAATAAACAACGACAGTCTTTTTAACGAGGTCAGCGTTTCATCAGAAGCTTCGTTGAAATGCAAATGCGGTAAGTTTTTATCGGCATAATGCAGAAAAAACGCCCCCAGCAGCATTCCAAACGACACCACCATCATACCGGTATGCGAATTTGGCCAAACCACTTTTCCTTCTTCCATACCGGGAACCAGCAGGGAAAATGCAGTCGCCGCCAACATGACTCCCGCCGCTGCACCAAGCAGGCTGTTAAACAGCCGGTCAGAGATATTTTTTAAAAATATCGCCGGTAACGCTCCTGCTCCGGTTGCCAGACCCGCCAAAATGCTGGCAAAAAAGCCAATCACCACAATTTTGCCAAAAATCACATACAACAGCCCGAACACTACAACTTGCGAGGCCAAAAACAGCCCGGCTATCACAGACCAGCGCTGAAAAGGCGGTAATGCCATGAGTTTTTGATAGTGGGAACTGGCTTGCAGCCTGGAAAGTTGCGCGTTATAGCATGATTCTATGTTCATTATGGTTCGCCTAAGTCAGAAGATGAAAGTGAGAGCATTATAGCTAAATACGGCTGAATTGTATGGTTGTGCTTTTATTCGGAAACGGCGCGTTTTATTTCTGACCAGGCGATGAGTTTTTGTTCAAAGCTTAAGCTTGCCATCGCAGGACTAGTGGATGGCAGGCGCGTACACGGCAACGTTTGTAAATTTGCAGGCAGTTGAGGTTTGACGCGCTGTTGATATTCCTGATAAGCGCGGCTGCCGTTGCAAAAAATATGTTTTATCTGCGGATGATGGGAGAAAAAACTGCTGAAGTCATTGCTGATGATGGATCTGTTGTTAATATTGCTATCGAGACTGCCATGCCGTTCACAACTTTGGATCACATCCCAAAGTGCGAGCTGATGTTGCTGCAAAAACAGCAGTTTATCGGCATAACCGGCATCAGGATTAAAGCTGAACAGGCTGGCGATAATTTTCCAGAAGCCATTGCGGGGGTGAGCGTAATATTGTTGCTGCGCCAATGATTGCTGTCCCGGCATTGAGCCAAGGATTAATACTTGAGCATCAGCGGAAGCGACAGCGGCAAGGCTGGTGAGTTTTCTCATTTTAATATCCGTTACTCCAGCATGACCCCTTCCTGTTTCTCCACTTTCTTCAAAAATGGCGCAATCAGCATCGAAGCAAAGAAAATCACCGCGATGATTTGAAACAGATTATTAAAAGTCATTACCATGGCTTCCCGCCACGCCATCGAAGACATCAGCTTTAACGCCGCCAACTGCGGCTGGGCTAAGTCTGTTTGCGCCATTTTTTCATTTAACCCAAACAAGAAATTTTGCGCCTGATAATTGGTGGCCGTCACTGATTCCCGCAATGCCGCATAATGGGTTTTATTAAAATAGCTAAACAAGGTATTTGCCACCGCCAAACCAATTGCGCCGCCTAAATTACGCATTAAATTATACAAACCGCTGGCGTTTTTGACTTCATCGACTGGCAATGAACCTAAGCTCAACGTGTTAATCGGCACAAAACAAATCATTAATGCCGTACCGCGAATTGCTTGTGGCAGGAAAAATTCCCAATAAGCGGAATCTGCCGTTAAATTTGAATTTAGCCAGGAACCCAATGCAAACAAACTAAAGCCGATGCACATCATCCAGCGCAAATCGAGATGTTTTTCCATCGGCCCGGCGATAAAGGCTGACACCAGTTGAAACAAGCCCACCACCATTAAATAAAAGCCGATTTCCAGACTGTTGAAACCTTTCACTGAACTTAGAAACAGCGGGGTTAAAAAAATAATTGTGTATAAACCGATGCCCAATACAAAGCTATACCAGCAGCCGACTGCAAAATTGAAATTGCGAAACGCATATAAATCAATAATCGGATGCGGGATTTTTAATTCCCAGATGAACATCGCCGTGCCGCTAATAAACGCAACCGCACTCAGGGCAATAATTAAATGACTATCAAACCACTGGTCTTTCGCGCCTTCTTCCAGCACATATTGCAAACTGCCCAGAAACAGAATGATTAAGCCGATGCCGATAAAATCAATTTTCTTTAACAATTCCCAGTCCGGTTTATCAATATCCACAAATGTCCACACCGCGATACAGACTAGAATTCCAGGGATGACATTGATTAAAAACAGCACCTGCCAATTGAAAGCATCGGATAAATAGCCGCCAAAAATGGGCCCGACTGTCGGCGCAATGGTAACAATTAGGCCGGTGACAATTCCCATTGCCGCTTGCAGACGCGGCGGGAATAAAATGAAAATCACCGTAAATGTCACCGGAATCATCGCGCCGCCTAAAAAGCCCTGCAAACAGCGAAAAATAATCATTGCCGGCAAGTTCCAGGCAAAGGCGCAGGCCAGACTGGAAAGGGTAAAGCCGCCGGCAGAAATGACAAACAGGTAGCGGGTGGAAAACACCCGCCCCAGCCAGCCGGACAGCGGAATAATGATGACTTCGGCGATTAAATAGGAGGTTTGCACCCAGGCAATTTCATCCTGCGAGGCGGATAAACCGGCTTGAATTTGCTGCATGGAGCTGGCGACGATTTGAATATCCAAAACCGCCATAAATACGCCGAATACCATGCAGAAAAAGCCGATCCAGTCGCCGCTGCTGAGTTGGCGTTCTTCGGGATTTTGATTTGTGATTGCTTCACTCATTCTGCAAACACCTGTTTTAGCCATTGCTGCATTTCTTGAAACAAGTCGTGTTCGGTATTTAACAAGCCTTCTTTTTCAATCACATGATAAAGCCCTTCGCCTGGTTTTTCCTGCCACGCCAACCATGTTGCGATTTCTGCTTTTGAAACTTTATGCTTAAATTTTTTGATAGGCACATTTTCTACAGTTTCCACAGCATAATTTAATAACGTATTTTCATCGGAATGAATACAGGTTTTAATTAAATCTTCTAACATACCTTCATCACAATTATTGGGCATAATCCAAACGCCAATATCTGCTAAACCATCGTCGTTTTCATCTTCAAATAAAAGCCCGTTTGATTGAGCGCTTTTTAAAACGAAACCATAAGGTTTTAAAATACTGATTAATTTATTAAGTGTATTTTGATAACCATCAGGTTTGTTTACAACTTCATAATCTGCATCAACAACAATCGCTAAACGTAGCAAAACACCATCATTAAGCTGTTTTAAACGAATAGGTAAATAGTTATAAACGCCTTGTTTAGTATTTGCATTACCGCCAATTTCTTTGGGAGGCGCAATAATATCAATAGGAAGATTTAATAGTTTTTTTAACTCTTCAAAAAAGTTTTTATCACTCTCACGGCTTTGTTGCACAAATCGACCAAATAAAGCAAACT
>CAIQWF010000008.1 GCA_903875455.1 uncultured Pseudomonadota bacterium | reverse complement strand
TTTAGCCTAATTAAAGCGATGACTAAAGGATAAAACCAGATGAAAATTTTTTATGGTGTGCAAGGAACCGGTAACGGACACATTGCCCGCGCCCGCCTGATGGCAAAAGAGCTTTATGCCACCGGTATTGAAGTTGATTTTTTATTTAGCGGTCGTCCGGCTGAAAAATATTTTGACATGGAAATATTCAACGATTACCAACTGCGTACCGGCTTGACCTTTAATACTCATCAAGGCAAGGTCAATTATTTCAAGACTGCGTATCAAGCAAATCTCGGCGCTTTTATCGACGATATAAAAACGCTGGATTTATCTGGATATGATCTGGTGATTACCGATTTTGAACCTATTTCAGCCTGGGCGGCAAAAAGGCAAAAAAAGCCGACTTTAGGGATTAGTAATCAGTATTCATATCAGTATGATATTCCCAAAAAAGGCTCAGACCCGATGGCCGACTTGATTATGAAATACTTTGCCCCGGTAGAAAAGTCGGTAGGTTTGCACTGGCATCATTTTGGCCAGCCTATTTTGCCGCCGATTACTGAAACCGTTCAACTGCCAGAAACAGTGGTTCAAAATAAAATTGTGGTTTATCTGCCTTTTGAAGAACCGGATGATGTCATTAAGCTGTTATCGCCTTTTGAAAATTTCGAGTTTCATGTTTCATCGCCACACCCTGTTGAATCCCAGTTTGCGCACATTATTTACCATCCCATGTCATCCGGTAAATTCCAGCATGAGTTGCACAACTGTGCCGGTATCATTAGCAATGCGGGTTTTGCCATGACCAGTGAAGCCTTGCAACTGGGGAAAAAGATATTAATTAAACCGTTACATGCCCAGGTTGAACAGACTTCCAATGCCGCCGCCTTACAGCAGCTCGGTTATGCCCATATTATGGATAACCTGGATATAAACGCAGTTGCACACTGGCTGCATGACAAACGCGCCTTGCATATTACTTATCCCAACACCGCAAAAATCCTCACGCAATGGATAGAAAACGGAATGCCGGCAATGGATATGGATTTTATTGAAGAGATTTGGAGCAACGTTGATATTCTGCATCTCAAACAGTAACCAGCTCCTGCTTTTTCCATCTAATTAGCTCCAGCTCGCCATTAAAATGTTCAACAATGGCGGTGCAACTTTCCACAAAATCACCGGTATTCACGTATAAAAAATTGTCGATGCTCTTAATTTCCGCATGATGAATATGGCCGCAAATCACGCCGTTTAAGTTCTGGTCTTTCAGGGTATAGACAATGCTTTGTTCATAATCGGACATAAATTGCACCACGTTTTTAACCTTGAACTTCACAAAAGCCGCCAGCGAAAAATGTGACTGCATCCCAATGATACGCCGCACCAGCCGCAAAAAGCGGTTGATTTCAATCAGCCAGTCGTATCCTACGCTGCCTAGCTGCGCCAGCCAGCGATGATGTCTGGCCACCATGTCGTATTCATCGCCATGCACAATTAAAAAATGCTTTCCCTGTGCGGTGGTATGAATGTCAGAGTTTTTAACCACAATATCGCCAAAAACATAGCTGTCATATTCGCGCACGTTTTCGTCGTGATTGCCGGGAATATAGATAATATGGGTGCCTTGCCGGGCTTTACGCAGCAGTTTCTGAATAATGGTGTTGTGGGTTTTAGGCCAGTACATTTTTTTGGAAAGTGACCAAAAATCAATAATGTCTCCAACCAGATAAAGTTTTTCGCTGTCGTTATATTTCAGAAAGTCAAGCAACACATCGGCCTGGCATTGGGTGGAGCCAATATGCAGGTCGGAAATCCAGATGGTTCGGTAATTAGATGTATTCATAACTAAACATTAAAAGCCAAAGGTTAGACTTTGAGTATAACTTTCGTTTGTTACAAAATTAGCATCATGAATCTTACAGACAATAAAAAACTCACTGTTGCCTGTCAAAAAGCGCGGATTACTACCGGTTTGTCACAAAGCCAGTTTGCGCAACTATTGGGTGTTTCCGTGCGCAGGTTGCAGGAATGGGAACAGGGATGCAGACAGCCTTCAGGTGCAGCAAAAACCTTATTGCGGATAGCCGAAAACACCCGGATTACTTGCGCGAGCTAGGCTTGTAAAATTTCATCTCAATCCCTAAGCCTCGACAACTTTATAAAGCAATCTGCTGTCGGTTAAATAATTGATTTAAGGTTTTACCTAACACGCTTCCTATCATACAATCTAGGCTCTGAAAAATCAGAGCTGCTGAATCGGCTCATCAATAATAATATTTGGAGGATGTATGTTTAAAATTCGTTATCTGGTTGCAGGTATTTTGCTGTCCGGCACCCTGTCTGTGGCTTCTGCATGGGAAGCATTACCCACTACCGCACCGGCGCCTGCCGACAACCCCACCACTGCTGAAAAAGTGGCACTGGGCAGTATGCTATATCACGACCCGCGCCTGTCATCAACCGGCACAGTATCTTGCGCTTCCTGCCATAACACCATGTTAGGCGGTGAAGACAATCGCCCTAACTCAATGGGCGTACACGGCAAAACTGGCGGCCGCAGTGCCCCGACTGTCTGGAATGCGGCATTTAACAAAGTGCAGTTCTGGGACGGCAGAGCGGCGAGTCTGGAAGAACAAGCCGGCGGCCCTGTAACTAATCCGATTGAAATGGGCATGGAAAACTGGGATGTTGTGGTATCACGTCTGAAAGCCATTCCAGGCTATCAACATGCGTTCACCGCAGCGTTTGGTGCCAATTCAATCAGCAAAGACACCGCTACCAAAGCGATTGCCGCCTATGAAAGAACCCTGATTACCCCGCACAGTGCTTATGACAGATATGTCGGCGGTGATAAATCGGCTTTAACCGAACAACAAGTCAAAGGCATGAACAAGTTTGCTTCTTTGGGTTGCGGCGGTTGCCACAGCGGTGCTGCATTTAACGGCGAAGGACATTTCCAAAAATTCCCGGTGCAAAATGCCGCTTCTTACGAGCAGCAATATCACCTGCTGCAAGACAAAGGTTTGGCTGAAGTAACCAAAAAAGCGGAAAACGAACATTTCTGGAAAGTGCCAACCTTGCGTAACATCGCGTTGACCGCGCCTTATTTGCACAACGGCTCTGTACCGACTTTGGAACAGGCGGTGGAAATGATGGCGAAATTACAGTTAGGCAAAACGTTGGCAAAGTCCGATACTGCTGATATTGTCGCGTTTTTGAATGCCTTGACCGGGCCATTCCCAAAACAAACCATGCCAGCATTACCGGCAACTCCAGGCAAAACTTTTAATAAATAAGTTTTTGCACAGCAGACCTGACGGGCTGGAAAAGCCTGTCAGGTTTCAAGGTGAGATTTGGGAGCAAAGATGAACAAGTTATTACTGTTAGTGACGATATTTTCAGCTAATGCGTTTGCCAAACCGGTGAATATTAATAACGCTGATGCCACAACAATTTCACAGGCGCTGACTGGGATAACGCTGAAACAGGCAGAGGCGATTGTGGCAAGCAGAATTCAGGCAGGCGATTTTAACAGTGTTGAAGAGTTAAAACGGGTTGTCGGCATAGATGAGAAAACGGTTGCCCGCAATAAAGCTGATATTTTATTTGCCAATCCCAAACCCAGAACCGGTCGCTACCATGAACGCAGCCGTGAACGGCACGGCCATACCCATGAACGGCCGCAAAATCGAAACTGATATTTTCTAATCCCCGCCTGATTTTGCCCGATTAAGCATCTTAATCATCATCGAAATCTTTAAATTCCGCTTCCCCGACTGACATCATAAATGAGCCGTCCTTGAACAAATACGGCGACCGCTCCGGGTCATAAAAATCCACGCCATTGACATTGGCCTTGTTTTTCTTAAACCAACCGCCGCCGCTGGGTTTGCCGCCGGTGCGCTGTTCAAACTGCTGCAAAAAAGTCTCTTCATTGGCATAGGTTTCCACATTCTCCTCTGTACATGACAAAAATTTAGCTCGGCTCGGACTTCTGGTTAAACGCCAGAAAACAAAATAAGGCTTTAATGGTATTCTCAAACGTAAAAATCAACTTAAAAAGAGCGTCATTAATCCCATCAAAGCCTTCTCTGAAAAGGCTTTTTGCCAGCCGCTGGTGTTTTTTGACTTTAATCGGCTTGATTTCATGCTG
>CAIQWF010000007.1 GCA_903875455.1 uncultured Pseudomonadota bacterium | reverse complement strand
TCCGATGTTGTTTTTGCAAATTTCAATTTTTTACATTCTAAAATAGAAAAAATACGTTAAATTTTACACCTAAAAACTTTTGCTAAATTACTTAGCCATTTTCGTTTTCAAAAAACATGTTTTTGGCTTTATTGTTTTTCAGAATCTGGGTAAATTGCTGAAAATCTTTAATCGGTGTGCCATTAACAAAGTCCACCACCCACAATTTCATGTCGTGATAGCCAAAATTCACATCCGCAGGCAACACTTGTAATATTGCCACCAGTTCTTTCTTTTCGGGTGACTCCCACATTTGTGCACCAAATCCTAATGGCGGACGATCGGTATATCTTAAAAAATCAGCATTGACCGGCACAAACACAATGCCGCCATAAATGTAATAAGGCGCAACCTTATCATATTCGGACGGGGCAACCAGCTGATAACGTTTGGAACTTCTTTGTGCCACCAGCGTAGTTTTTTGTACTTTTCCAGCCCGATTAAAGGTGATTTCCACATTGTCACCAACATAATGCAGATCAATCAGATGCTTGTAATCAACTTTCAAAGTGTCGTTATATTTAACGGTGCCGTTACCGGAAATGGCATAGTCATCAATTTTTAAAATCACATCATTTTTTTGTAACTTGTTTGCCGCTGCGCTGCCTGCAAATACTTTTACTACCAGCACACCGTTTTGCTCTTTGCTCAAACCATAAGCGGCTTTGGCAGAGGGATTTTCCAGCTTTTGGGTACGAAAGCCCAGCTCAGGAAAACCGTCGTTTTTGCCATCTTCACTGTCTGCCAGTACATGCCGGATAATGCTGGGTGGAATAAAATAACCCAAATTCATTGTGCCGCTGGAAACAATGGTTTGCATGACAATCCCGACAACTTCACCATCGACAATCACCGGCCCGCCGCTGTTTCCGGGATTAATCGCCGCATCAATTTGCCCTGCCAGCAGGGTACTACGCTGATGAACATAAACTTTTTGTTCAATCCGCGATAAAACTCCTTTGGTGATACTCAAGGTTTCTCCACCGATCGGATAACCGAACACCGCCACCTCCTGATAAGGTTCAGGCAATTCACCAATCGGCAGCGGTTTTAAATCCTTAAAAAAACTGCCATCTTTTACTTTCAGCAGCGCCAAGTCAGCATAGTGAGAAATAAAACTCACTTCTGCCAGATATTTGTTCGGGTCATTATTTTTCTGCACTTGAATATATTTGGCATCCGCAACGACATGGGCGTTGGTCAAAATCCGGTTTCCCGAGATAACAGCGGCGGAGCCTGTCATTTGCATCGGGCTGGAAGATTGCCAGGGTGACTCATCATTATAGACCACCGCAGTGGTATAGACTTTTATTACCGAGTTTTTGATTTGCAGAATGTCGTCGGCAGCCTGAGCCTGAATTTGAAAAAACGTCAGATAGAAACAGAACAAGATAAACAGAATTTTATACCAGCCTTTTTTTATCATCGCGCCCTCCGTTGTTGTTTATGAATGGTTGCCTTATATTTTCAGGCGCTAGATTACCATAATAAAGCCAAGCTAATGTTAGCAATTCCCCCGTTCAAAAACAGGCAGGAAATCAGTTCGATGCAAGAATAAAGGTTAATGTATTTTCTGCTCCGGCTTTTTTTAACCTAAAAATCTGGTATCTTTGTGCGGTTCGCTTTTAACCAATCCGCAACCGCCTCATGTCAAGCCTTGATCTTAAAGCCCGCCCAGCCACCCTGTTTTATCTGGCCATTTCACTATTCCTGATTGCGCTGTTTTATCTGTTCAGTCACCAGCTGTTTGCCAATGCCCCAAAAGTGATCAGGTTGGAAACGCTGGAAATCAAACCGGCACAAGCACCGCTGACAATTGGTTCAACTGAATTAGCCCAAAAAGACGGCCCGCGAGCCGGGGAAAAACAGCACGTTCGCTTTATTTATGCTGCGGAAAACGGTTGGCAAGCCGCGAGTGTGGCAAAAAACAAAAAAGTCGACGCCCCCGGCGGCGATTACAAAACCCGTTATTTATCCAGATTTCTGTTGCAAACTGGCGATACTTTTTCTATCAAAGGTGAAGAATTCAAGGTTTTAGCTACCGATGGCCAATTGCAGCTTGTTCACTCCGCCACGCAGCAACAAATCAACTGGCAAGACGGGCAAAAAGGTCAGGTGACAGAATCGGACACAGTATGTTCTGAAGATAAAAAACTGCTGAAAAACTGGCTTTATCCCCACAAAATCGCGATTTTAGACTGGTTTGCCCAGCACCATATCGGCAAAAAAGAAGAAAGCCTGCTGTTTAAAATTGGCGGCAGTGTCACTTGCCAAAGACGTTGGGGGATAATGGCCGCCAACCAGCAATCAGTGCTTGCGCCCGACAGTGCCAGAATTTACTGGCTGGACTACCACTATTGGCTGGCACCGGGCGCCGGTCGGCAAAATCTGATTCGGGTAAAACACAGCCATCAGACAGAGTTCAGCGGCTTAGAACAAATCTACATGCCAGTCCATAACGCTGAGGCTCCCATTGAAACGCTGATTATCGGTCGTTCTTCCTATCGGGTTGCCATTACTTCAGATCAGACTTTAAAACTCACTCAAAGCAGTGGTGATGTCTGGTTGGAAAACGACTGGCAAGAGCATTTGAAAAATCAGCCTAAAGCTGCGCCAACTCAGGTGCAGCCGCAAATGACCGCAGCCACAGCGTTTGCAGCTTCCGTGCCCGCATTAATGAACGGCTTGTTTATTCTAAGTCTGGCAACCACGCTGATTCTGGCATGGCGCGGACGCTTGCGTTCTCACAGCGGCTTGTTATGGACACTGAGTTTGGCTTTGTTATTCAGCGGCAATCTGGTGCTGTTGCAACTGGCCGTCGGCGGGGTTAATGAACGGTTTTTATCGTTAAGCACCACCTTTTTAAAAATCAGCTGGATTTATCAAATTTTAGTATTCGGGCTGGCTTTTTTGCCTTTAAACTTTCTCACTCAAGGCATTAATATTCTGTTTCGGATTCGCCAGCCGCATGAAACCGACCGCCAGGATTATTCTTCCTATCTGGATTATTTGAAACAGCGCAGCCACGATTTGGCTTTTTATATCAACAGCGGGGTAAATCTGCTGCTGACAGGCTATTTCATTATGCTGGTGATGCAGGCGGTGGGCGGTATGGAGTCCGGGGTAGGCGGTTATCAGCCGGTCGAGTTCAGCAAGTTTATTGTGATTTTAATCAGCACCGTTAGCGCGGCGGGCTATTACGAGAAACGTTATCTGGATGCGTACAACAATCAGGGCAACATTTTATGGAGCTTGCAGCAAACCGCCGGACTGTTTTTGTGGCTGGGTTTTATTGTGCTGTTCACTTCGGTGATGCTGGGAATCGTGCGGGATTTCTCGCCAATTGTGTTGATATTTCTGTATTTAGTGTTGTTTTGTTTTCGGATTTTGCCGCATCCTTTGGATGGTTCGTTTAACAAGGCCAGCAAAATCATTCTTGGCCTTTTGATTGTGGTGATGTGCGTTCCGGCGTATTTGCTGAGTAGCACCAAAATCACCGGCAGTCCGCCTTCGATTTTGATGAATGCCGACCGCTTTCAGGTTTGGGCCAATCCTTCTCTTTACCCGCACAGCGGCAGTCAGGTGATTGATTCGATGACGCTGATTTCCACCAGCAACGCTTTCGGACAGAATGAGTGGTTTGCGCAAAATACCAGTGAAATTATGCAGCTGCCGGCAGTGCAGGATGATTTTATCGCCACCTTTTTAATTGCCCATTTTGGTTATATCCCCGGCCTGATTTTATTAGCGTTGCAATTGTTGCTGGTTTGGCAGCTGGCGCGGCTGAGTAACAGTTTGCTGTATGACCATAATATTCACGGCAGTGCCCTGGAGCGGCAAATTGGCTATAGCGGCAGTTTGTTTTGTTACGGATTTGCCGGTTTGCTGATTGCACACTGGCTGATTTCCTGGAGTAATGTGCTGGGCTTGTTGCCGGTGATGGGGCAGCCGATGGCGATGTTGTCGGCGGGCGGCAGTAATTTGATGTTGTTTGTGGTGCCGTGTTTGTTGCTGAGTTTTTGTTTTGCCTGGATTAAGGAGCAAAACTAAAAGCAAGTTGTCAGAAAGTCAACAAAATAAAAATCCGCAAAAAAGAAATGGTATAGTAGCGCTTGAAATGTTGTGAAATTTATTTCCTTAAACACAGAATATATTTCAAAAAATGCACTCTATTTTTTCTCATCGCCGCAACTTAAACTCTACTGCCAATAGCAAAAACAGTTATTTGCTTGGCAAAATCTCAACCGCACATTCTTTTCATCAGCTTGGCACAGACTATTTTATTGATGTTGAAGTAAAGCCGGTCAAAAATGCCCGTTTAGTGCTGTTTAATAAAGAACTCGCCCAACAACTCAATCTGGATTTGCTAGATGCCGATGCTGAAATTGAAACAGAGATGCTTAAAAGTTTTGCCTGGTTTAAAGCAACTGAACAACAAAGCTACTTAAACAATGACGATGACACTAAGACAACTTTTTTTGCCAGCCGCTATCAGGACGGCGAGGACAAATCGCAAGGCTCTGCGTTAGGAGACGGACGCGCCTTGTGGTTGGGCGAAATCATCAGCAAAGCGGAGAGAGGCTGTTTTCAATATGCCGATGTGGTGTTGAAAGGCACTGGCGTAACGCCTCTGGCCTGGTTTAATCATCCCAGAACAACCCATAAAGACGGCATGATGAGTCTGTCTGAAGCGGTGCACGAATATATTTACAGCCTGGCTGCACAAGCCAGCGGCATCAAGGTTGCAGGGATTTTAGCGGTGATTGAGCTGCCTTTTGTCCGTGAAGCCGATAATGAAAAAGCCGCGATTATTGTCCGCATCGGCAATCATTTACGCTTTGCGCATTATCGCTATTTTGCAGATAGCCCGAAGTTGCTGGAAAAAATCTTTGAATACGGGTTAAAACGCGATATGGGCTTTTCTTTAGACCACGCCGTTAATAGCAAAGAGGTCGTCAGCTATCTGGATTTCATCGTCGATAAGTTAGCCTCTGATGCCGCGATTTATTTTGATGTTCATGCTGTGCACGGCGCCCCAACCTTTGGCAACCGCACTTCCTGCGGCGGCACCATTGATGTCTCCACTTTTGTGTTTCCCGACGCCCATCACAGCAATTACAGCTACATGGACGGCGGCGCAAATTTGCTCGGTGGTGACTGGGGACAAACCGAACAGTTTTTCAATTTGTTCAGCCTGTTACTGACCAGCCTGAAAAACAGCCAGTTTAAATATGCCAGCGAAATCCTGCCGGTAGAATATTTTTTCCGGCAATTTAAAATAAAATTTGAAGCGGTTTTAACCCGCAGATGGCTAACCCGACTAGGGTTATCGGCTGCGGAAATCCAGCGGCTGTCGCTGGAAACCCAAGAGAGTTTTTACAGCATCGTCAAATCGATTTATGAAGCGAAAGGCTCGAAAAAAATTCAGCTCAATGACGGCAAGCTATTCATGGCGGCATTTGAGCCCAGAAAAATTTTATCCGGCAGCGCCGACTGTCTGGCAACTATTGATGATACCGCCCTGCTGTGGAACCGGTTGTTTAAAGTGCAGCGCAATTGGGCCACTTACAGCTTCTCGAATGCCAAACCTTATATAAAAGCCTATCAAAAGTGGTTAATCAGGATAGTCAATGAACTACAAGCTTCAAACGAATCCCTGACGGTCTGGAAACAAAACAGCGAAAAAATCCGTCTGGCGGAAAGAAACGAGCCGGGCGAAGAGTTTTTTTACGGCGCAGAACGATTTTCGGTGATGACAGAGATATTGCAACAAATTAATGCGCCTGAAATTTCCTGGTCAAGGTTAAGCGCGGCGGCAAAGGATTCAATCTCAAAACTGGTTGATTATGGCCTGGTATCGTGACGCGACAACATAATCAGTTTAGGAATCGCCATAAACTGTCATTCTTATCAAACTGACGTTAAAATCACTGCGTTGCATTCAATCAAAGAGTTTCAGCCATCATGTTTGATTATCTAGCCAGTTTATTTAAAGAAAATCCGCTGCAAAATAGCGAACCGTTAAGTTATGCAGAAATCCCGTGCTCCAAAAACCAGCTTTATTCGGTGATTTGGCTGCATGGTTTAGGTTCGGACGGCTACGATTTTCATAATGTGGTGCCGGAATTACAGGGCAAATTAAAGCAACGGGCTCATATCCGCTTTATTTTTCCCCATGCCCCGGTGCGGGAAATGATGACTACCGGTGAACGAAGGGTGACCATGCGTTCCTGGTACGACATTTCAGAAATCGTGTTAAACGCCAGAGCGGATTACAAAGGCATCAACCAATCGGCGGCGGCGATTCATCAATTAATCGACCAGGAAGTAGGAAAAGGGATTGCCAGTGAGAATATTTTATTGGCGGGATTTTCACAAGGCGGCTGTGTTGCCTTGCACACCGGGTTGTGTTGTCCGAAACCTTTGGCCGGGATTTTGGCTCTCTCAACCTATTTATCAACCGTTGATAGATTGGACAAACAGGCAGCCAGAGCCAATTTCAACCTGCCAATTTTTATGGCACACGGCACTGATGACAGATCGGTGGCCATAGAAAATGCCCAGGCGGCTTTTCATGCCTTACAGAAACGAGGCTACCCGATTCAGTGGCATGAATATCCGATGGGGCATCAGGTCTGTGGCAAAGAAATGGTTGATATTGCCAGCTTCATTAACCGGGTGTTTGCCTGAAACAAGGCAATAGCTGACAGTGAAAAGATTAAACAATCACCACCATATTGTCGCGGTGAATCAGCTCATCATCATCGGCATAACCTAAAATCCCTTCAAATTCGCTGCTGGCTTTGCCGGCAATTTTCAAACATTCCGCCGCGCTGTAATTTACCAAACCACGCGCTATTTCAATGCCTTTACCATCAAAACAGGAAACCAAATCGCCGCGCTCAAACCGGCCTTCAACGGTTTTTACACCGACCGCCAACAAACTTTTACCATGTTCGGTCAAAACCTTTACAGCACCGTCATCCAAGATTAACCGGCCTTTAATTTGCAGTTGCCCGGCCAGCCACTGTTTTCTGGCGGCGATGGGGGCGATATTCGGGATTAAATAAGTGCCGAGATTTTCACCTGCCATTACGCCTGTAATCACATTTTCAATGGCACCAGCCACAATCACGGTTGCCGCGCCGGAACGCGAAGCCAAGCGTGCCGCCCGAACTTTGGTGAACATGCCTCCGCGCCCTAAACCGCTGCGGCTCTCGCCCGCCACTTCATCCAGCAAACTGTCGTTGACGCTGGCGGATTCAATTAATTTCGCCTGAGGATTCAAACTGGGATCCGAATCAAACAAGCCGGTTTGATCGGTTAATAAAATTAATAAATCGGCCTCTACCAAATTGGCAACCAACGCCCCTAATGTATCGTTATCACCAAAGCGGATTTCATCAGTTGCCACCGTGTCGTTTTCATTAATCACCGGAATCACTCCAAATTCCAGCAAAGTCAGCAGGGTGCTACGGGCGTTCAAATAACGTTGCCGGTTGGTTAAATCATCGTGCGTCAGCAGGATTTGCGCGGCATGTAAATCATGCTGCTGAAATTTGTTTTCAAACACCCGCACCAAACCCATTTGTCCGACCGCAGCGGCGGCTTGCAACTCGTGCAGGGTTTTTGGGCGCTGTTTTAATCCCAACCGTACCATGCCTTCTGCCACCGCACCGGACGAGACCAATACCACCTCAATCCCTTGCTGTCTAAGGGCTGCCATTTGTGCAACCCAGGCTCTAATCGCCGGTTTGTTCAGGCCTTGTCCGCCTGCGGTTAAAAGGGAACTGCCGATTTTTATCACAACCCGTTTTGCGGTCTGGAAATTTTTTCTACTCACGTTTTATCCTGTGTTGGGTAAAGCAGACATACTGTTTTGCCTGCCGTTCATTATCTTAAAATAGGCTAATCAAAATTTGGATTCGCGTTTTAATAACTGCTTTAATTCTGCTTCAGGCAGTGGCCGACTGAAATAATAACCTTGCACTTCATTACAGTTTTTATCACGCAACATCTGCAATTGCTCCTGGGTTTCCACACCTTCTGCGATAACTCTCAAGCGCAGATTATGTGCCATTGCGATAATGGTTGCAGCAATCGCATAGTCATCCGGGTTGCCGGTGATGTCCTTGATAAAGGACTGGTCGATTTTTAAGGTGTCTATCGGAAAACGTTTTAAATAACTTAACGAGGAATAACCGGTACCAAAATCATCGATTGATAGGCGAATTCCCATCTCTTTTAATTTATTGAGGGTATTTATGGTTAGTTCGGCATTTTCCATCACCACACCTTCGGTTAATTCCAGCTCCAATAATTCGGGGGCCAGGCCGGTTTCCAGCAAAATGTTTGCCGTTGTTCCCAATAAATCCTGCCTTTTTAATTGCGTTCCTGAAATATTGACCGCTATTCTAACCGGTTTAAGACCTTCTTTTTGCCATTGCACCGCTTGAGAGCAGGCAGATTGCAACACCCAAACCCCGATAGTAATAATCAGGTCGGTTTTTTCGGCATGGGGAATAAAGCGGGTGGGGGAGATAAAGCCAAATATTGGATGCTTCCAGCGAATTAGCACTTCCACTCCGACAATTTCATTGCTGAGCAGATCAATTTGCGGTTGATAATGCAATAAAAACTCGCCATTTTTTAAGGCATTGCGTAAATTTGTCTCCATTTCAAGTTCATCAAGCACTTTCTGATTCATTACATGCGAAAAGAATTGATAGTTATTTCTGCCCAGCTCTTTGGCGTGATACATGGCGGTATCGGCATTTTTTAATAATTTATCAATTTCGGTTCCATCTGATGGAAAAGAGGTGATGCCGATGCTAGTTGAGATAAAAATATCTCTATTGCCCAGATTTACCGGTAACACAAAGGCTTGCAAAATTTTATGCGCGACCAAGCTGGCCTCATCAACCGTGTTGAGATTGGTTAAAATAACCGTGAATTCATCACCGGCCAGCCGCGACACGGTATCAACTTCCCGTACACATTTCTCCAGGCGGCGGGCGACCTCTATCAACAGCAAATCACCGGCCTGATGTCCCAAAGTATCATTCACCAGTTTAAAACGGTCGAGGTCAAGAAACATCAGCGCCGCCAGTTTATTGTTCCGCCTGGCCATTTTCAGAGCCCATTTTAACTGTTCAATAAATAAAGCCCGATTCGGCAAACCGGTAAGCGGGTCGTAATGTGCCAGTTTTTTTAACTGGTTTTCAGCTTCTTTTCTGGCGGTAATATCAGTGAAAATGCCAACAAAATGGCTGGTTTTATGGTGTTCATCATTAACAGTATAAATTGACAGCCACTTGGGATAAATTTCCCCACTTTTGCGTTTGGCCCAGATTTCACCATTCCAGGAGCCGGTTTTTAATAGTCTTCGCCATAACAAAAAGTAAAAACCGGGGTTATGGCGCTCGGACTTCATCAGCAACGGACTGTTACCGAGAATTTCGCTTTTTTCATAACCGGTGATAAAAGTAAATGCCTTGTTTGCATCAATCACATGGCCCTTGGTATTAGTCACCACAATGCCATCGTTACTGCCCTCAAAAATTTTTGCCATCAGCCGAAAGCTGGCTTCCGCTTTTTTGCGTTCAGTAATATCCCTGATAATCGCCATCCAAAAGGTTTTGTTTTTATAAATGGGATTACCCAAAGTCAATACTTCGGACAGTTTTAACAAGACACAGCCCCGAAGTTACAAAGTGCCTCATAAGATGAAGACGATTTAATCAAACTCAGATCCAAGGCAAAGTTGCAAAAAATGCGTTCAATCAATAACGCATTGAAAAATTTAAG
>CAIQWF010000006.1 GCA_903875455.1 uncultured Pseudomonadota bacterium | reverse complement strand
TTGATTGAACGCATTTTTTGCAACTTTGCCTTGGATCTGAGTTTGATTAAATCGTCTTCATCTTATGAGGCACTTTGTAACTTCGGGGCTGTGTCTTGTTAAAACTGTCCGAAGTATTGGCCGTGTACAAATTGGAGTTTGTGACGTTGCCATCATTCATTCCATGCTTGTTGCAAGATTTTTTAGCCACGTCGCCAATCTTTCAGGCGTAAGATCTTTCTGGTTTTCCTGGTCTAACGCCAAGCCAACAAAGCGTCCATCAATCACAGATTTAGACGCTTTAAAGTTGTAACCCTCAACTGACCAGTCGCCAATCATCGTTGCTCCACATTCCTTAAACGCCTGATAGAGATAAAATGCGGCATCTATAAATTCATTTGGATAGCTTTTTTGATTACCTAAACCATAAATCGCCACTTTTTTGCCGCTGAAATCCTGTCCGATTAACTTGGGTAAAAACTCTTCCCAGCTTTCGGTGGCATTGCCGGTGGATAAACCAGGTAACAAGCCTTCACCATAAGTCGGCGTGCCTAAAATTAATACATCATAGGCTTGCAAATCGCTGACACTGGCATTGCGCACATTCACCGGTTTAGCCGCATCAGCACCTAATGCGGTTGAGATGTCTTTAGCAATGCGTCGAGTGTTTCCGGTATCTGTTCCAAAAAAAATGCCGATTTTAGCCATGATGTCCCTCGCTTATAAAATGAATTCTCGCCTAGATCTGAATGTCGTTTTAGAACTTTCTTATCACCACCGCTTTCACACAATAATTAGATAACCAAGTTTTTTGCGAAAAATGCAGCAATCCTAACGAAAAAAACAAACTACCCAATCCCGCCGTGATGATATGAGATTCAACATTTGATAAACCTTCTGCCACGCCCGCGCCGATAAACATGGCGATTAACGGAAATAAATACAACAACAGCGAAGCGTTTAATAACAACGATTCATCAATTGTTACCATCACTTTATCGCCGACTGACAATGGAAAACTGCTATCCACTTCAATAATGCGCGGCTTGAAAAACTGCCCAACAATGGAACTGGTGCAGGAGGTTTTCTGCATACATGCCCCACAACCGCTGCTGATTTGCGGATTGACCCAAACTTGCTGGTTTTTGACTTTTACCACAGTGGCTAATTCTTCAATCATTTTGTTTTACCTCGCTGAATTACGACTGCAAGTCCATGAAGGACTGGCAGTCGGTCGTGAAAAACTACATTTTA
The DNA here is from genome assembly GCA_903875455.1 of uncultured Pseudomonadota bacterium. GTDB lineage: Bacteria > Pseudomonadota > Gammaproteobacteria > Methylococcales > Methylomonadaceae > CAIQWF01. The sequence continues at coordinate 32,517 of CAIQWF010000006.1, read as the reverse complement.
ATCTGCAATAAACCGCTGTTTTGATTGGCTTGCAACGCTTGCCATTCTTCATCTGTGTAAGTTTTCACGCTCACCGCATGAAGCCTGCCAGACCCTAACGGCTCTTTTAAACTTTCCAACACAAGTTGCTGTTTTTTCACCATGGTTAATCCGGCAAATTGATTGCTAATGGCGGTGACTTCCAAATCACAACCGCTGCCTGCGACAATCACTTTCGCTTCTGGCAACAGTGTTTTCACTAATTTTTCCACTTCACTTAAAGTGATGCTGCCATCGGCGGTTTTTTGTTCCGTGACGGTGGATTTTAACAGCGGCTCCAAACTGCCATCGTTATACATGGCTTCGACAATATCGCAACCACCGACTAATTCGCCATTGACGAATAATTGTGGAAAGGTAGGCCATTTGGAAATTTTCGGCAGCTTTTCCCGAATAAACGGAGCTTGCAACACATTCACAAACGCAAACGGCACATTGATTTTATTTAAAATCCCCACCGCTTTACCAGAAAAACCGCATTCTGGATTGCTAGGAACGCCTTTCATATAAATGATGATAGGATTATCGGCTAACTGCTTTTGGATGGTTTGTTCAGTGTTCATTATTTTTTCTCGTTGTGAAATAAATTTAACCTGTTTGCTGTTTTAACTCGTCAGGTTCTTTCTTGATTAAAACAATCGGCGCAAGACCTTGTACGGCTTCCACATCCACCACGCATTCAAGCACTTCTTTTTGCGAGGGAATATCAAACATCGTTTTGCGCAAAATATGTTCCAAAATACTACGCAAGCCACGGGCTCCGGTTTCGCGGGCAATGGCTTTTTTGGCAATTTCAATCAACGCATCTTCGGTAAAAGTCAGTTTTACCCCTTCATATTCAAACAGTTGCTGATATTGTCTCACCAGTGCGTTTTTAGGTTCTGTCAAAACCTGAATTAACGCCGCCACATCAAGCGGTTCTAGCGGAGCTAAAATCGGGAAGCGTCCAATAAATTCAGGAATCAAACCAAACCGCCGCAAATCATCCGGCTCGGTGGCATTCAACATATCTTCCAGCGAAGGTTTTTCCACTTCTTTCATATCCGCATGAAAACCAATCGCGCTGTTTTTCGGTTGCAGACGTTTTTCAATATGTTTTTCAAGCCCTGGAAATGCGCCACCTGCGATAAACAGGATATTGCGGGTATCAACTAACGTGTCGTGTCCTTCTTTATTATGGCGACTTTTCGCAGGCAATTTCACTTGCGCACCTTCCACCAACCGCAACAACGCTTGCTGCACACCTTCACCCGACACATCGCGTGTGCCGGTGGGTTGTTCTGGACTGCGGGCGATTTTGTCCACCTCATCCAAATACACAATCCCCCATTCGGCTTTGCTGATATTGCCATCAGCGACATCGAGCAAGCGCACTAAAATATTTTCTACGTCATCACCAACGTAACCGGCTTGTGTCAGCGTAGTAGCATCAGCAACCACAAACGGCACACCAACCACTTTTGCCAAGGTGCTGGCAAGCAAGGTTTTTCCTGTTCCTGAAGGGCCAATTAATAACAGGTTAGATTTGCCAATTTCAACATCCGTATCGTTATTGCCTAAACTGTTGCTGGTGGTTTGATGTTTCAAACGTTTGTAATGGTTATAAACCGCCACCGACAAAATTTCTTTCGCAAGTGATTGTCCAATAACGTAATTATCCAGATGCTGTTTAATTTCTGCTGGAATCGGCACGGATTCCTGCACGGTGGAGAGTTCTTTTTTCCTGCTCCAAGTGTTGACGACTTGGCTGGCCAAAATCACACAGGCTTCACAAATAAAACCTTCCGCTCCTGCAATCAGCGGCACGGAGGCGGATTGTGGAATCCCGCAAAAAGAACAATGTTTGCTCATTGGGTCAGACATAATCGTGTTCCTTAACTTGGGGCGATAACGCGGGCAGACTGGCAAGCCACTGCCGCTGTTTTTGCATCCGGTAACGGTCTTGCAGGGATTGGCGAATTCTGGAATGCGCTTCTTTTAAACTCATGGTGTAGGCGGGGTGAATTTTTTTACACCATAAAATGTGAAAGCCGATTTCGGACTCAACCACTTCGCTAAGTGCATTGGCAGCCAGTTCAAACAGGGCCTTATCCAGTTCAGGATAAAGTTTACCGCGTCCGACTGTGCCTAATAATCCGCCCTGTAACGCAGTCGGACATTCGGAATGTTTTAAGGCCAAATCAGCAAACTGTTTAATATCTTGTTGTAGCAAAGCACGAACTTCCTGCGCCCGCTGCAAGGCACAAGCGCGGCTGTTTTCAGGGTAATCGGGATTAATGCTGATTAAAATATGCGCGACTTCGCGCTGCTCAGGACGGTTAAATTTTTCCAGATGATTGTAATAAAACAGCTCGATTTCAACATCGGTGGCTTTATCGGCACTGGCAGCAATTTTTTCCAGGACCGTGTGAACTTTCACTTGCCGATGCAGTGCGTCTTTCAAACTGTCAACCGTCAATTGATTGTCGGCCAGTACCACGGCAAAGGTTGCTTCATCTTCATAGCGGCTGCGCACTTGCTGGTAAGCGTCCTTAATTTCAGCTGCTGGAATAATCACCATAGCCGCTTGCACGCTGTTTAATACCCGTTGTTCCAGCTCATGTTCTTTTTGCGCCTGTCTGGTCGCTTGCGCCAGTTGCTGAGGGGTTAATTCCGACGGCGATTTTTTAAACAAGGCTAACGCGGCTCTTAATAGAATATAGGGATTCATTTTCAATCACTTCTATGTAGGTTGGGTTAGCGACAGCGTAACCCAACAAATCAACATGACAACGTTTGCGTTGGGTTACACTTTTTCGCTAGTTGCAAAAAATGCCAACCCAACCTACAAATCTTTTGCTTCAAAGGCATCTAAAGCCGTTTCCGGCACTTGCAGGGTTCTACCCCCAGAAAAATAAACGTGATACTGAATTAATTCATTTTCACGCAGCACTTTTAAAACTTCACCGACCGAGCCTTTGGGATGTAACACTTCGCCATTAATCGCTAAATCCATTTTGCAGCGCACTTTTTCCCGAAACTCAAATAAACTGGGATTCCAGGGTTCATCCACACCGAGCAACTCTTCCAAGCGACAGCCAACCATCCGGCCTTCATTCAAAAAATGCACGGTGTAAATAATTTGGTCCTGCAAAAAAGTCCCGACGTTGGTGATATTGCCAACACTGCCGCGCCGCACCAATAAATCGCCAACTTCCATGCCTGGATAAGTGCCGTCATTGCGAATATTGCGCGTGACTCTGACCTGTTCGCCAAACTCAAAACGCCCTTCATCGTAGCGGTCGGGGTTCATGTTTTTATCTCAGACAAGGACACAAACGCAGTCTGAGCTTCACCAATGCCACTGTTAAAAACTTTGAAAACTTTCTCGGTCTGGGCATCGGATTCGACAAAATCCTGATAAGCACGTTGTAACAGTTTGCAGTACACGGCTTTCATTGCTGTTTCTTCTTCCGGCATACTGTCGCCCGCTTTTTGCAGATAATCATGGAAGCGTTGCAAAATATGCAGGCGATTGACATGCACGACAGGTTGGTCGTAATCCAGATTGAAATACTGCAAAAAATCTTCTGCCGATTCCAAATCTTCTAATTCTTCGATAAAGCTCATATTGCTCTCCTTGTTAGATAGGACCCGGAAAAGACGCATCCTGGCTGAACATATAAATCACCATCAAAATAAAAAATAACGCCATTATGATTGGCATTAAAGGCAAAGGTTCGGTTTTTTCTTTCAACTTCAACATGATGTTTCTCCAAAATTCAAAGGTTTGTTCAGAGCATCTGTCGGGCTTCGGCTTTACGATTTTTTACCAGTTCAAGCAAACCCGCTGCTCCAATTCTGTCCTTGTTATCCAGTTCAACCAGTTTTTCAAAAATTTGCTGGCTTAAGTCCAGGCGTAATAAACGCATGTTTAAAAAACCGCTACTTTTCAGGCTAAACAAATACAGACGCAATTGCGTGAGTTGTTCAGTCGGCACAGCTGCCATTAATTCGAGACTGAGATCTTGCCATTGTTGTGGAAAATTCAACTGCGCTCTGACAATCTGCAAGGCTTTTTCAGTAGCGGTTAAGGCTTCTTCCAATCGGTGCTGGTGATAATAAAACCGGTTTAAGGCCACCAGCACATTCAACGATTGCGGTGCTAAAAAATAGGCTTTCAGCAGCGGTAATTCTGCTTCGCCTTCAGCATAATCGCCTGAAGCTTGTTTTAATAATTCGGTTACGGCAGCAGGTTCTTCCTGTTCAAAGTACAAGTCCTGCGCTTCAAAATCCAATAAGTCCATCTTATAAGTCCGGTTGAGTAGGTTGGGTTAGCTACTTTTTGCGGAGCAAAAAGAGCGTAACCCAACATACAGCGTTTATTTCACTACCGAATGTTGGGTTACGCTTATCTCGCTACGGCTCGATAAGCTAACCCAACCTACAATTTACGATTTTAATTTCACCGTAATTTTTTGTTCACCATGACAAACCGTATCGGCTTCGCAATTGGCACAATCTTCCGTCACAACGGCAACTTTCTGTTTACGTTCGGCTTCTAAAACTTCAATCCGTTCTAATAAACAACTCATGGCTTTACCCACCGGATCAGGAATCAAATGATGATCTAAATCTATACCGTCTTTGCGCTGAATTTTCGCGCCTTTGCTTTGCACGACGCGCCCGGGAATCCCCACGACAGTGCAACAAGGCGGAACATCTTTCATCACCACCGAATTCGCGCCGACTCTGACACTGTTGCCGATGGTAATCGCACCTAAAATTTTTGCGCCCGCGCCGACTAACACGTTATCGCCTAAAGTCGGATGACGTTTGGTTTTGTGCCAGGTAGTGCCGCCCAAGGTTACGCCGTGATAAAGCGTGACATCGTTGCCGATTTCAGCGGTTTCACCGATTACAACGCCTAAGCCGTGATCTATAAACAAGCGTTTACCAATCGTTGCACCTGGGTGTATGTCGACATTCGTTACCGCTCTGGCAAAACCTGCTAACAAGCGCGAACTCAATCGCCAGCGTTTTTTCCACAATCTGTGAGTCACGCGATGAAATAACACTGCCTGCACGCCCGGATAAGTGAGGATAATTTCCAGACTGCTATTGGCAGCGGGGTCACGGGCAAACACGCAACCAATATCTTCGCGCCATTGCGTCAGCAGATTTTCGAATGTTTTAGCAGTTTTGGCTGTTGTGTGGGGCATCAGGGCGACCATTTAATTTAAGCTCCACGCTGTTTTACCTAGCACAATGGGTGCCGGAATTGTAAAAAATGAACCGGGGTAGCGGTCATCGCAGGGTGGAATTTCCAAGCTATCGTTATCATTTTTCATCAGTGTCATCGCTTCGTCGTTGGTCACTTGCTCTACTTCGTTCATGATAGATACCTCTGAGTTTGAAACCTGACAGGTCTTAAAGACCTGTCAGGTTTGGTTAAGTCAATTGAACAAATCGGGTTAAATCTTCAGTTTGTGGACTACGTTTGGTGCGACAGACAAAATCGCGTACCTGAATTAAAATGTTTTTTGCTTGGGTTTGACTTACCGCAATGCCTATTTGTTGATAAGCATGAATCACGCCTTTGGTGCCGGAATGTTTGCCTAAGACTAATTGGTGTTTGCGACCGACTAGCGCGGGGTCAACGCCTTGATAATTGTTGATGTCTTTCAGCAATCCATCCACATGAATGCCTGCTTCGTGGCTGAACACTGCTGAGCCGATTAAACTTTTGCGGCTACCAATCGCATCACCGGAGGCTTTTGCAACATAGTTCGATAACGCTGAAAAGTTGTGTAAATCCACGCCCGTTTCGATGTTGTACAGTTGTTTCAAACCAATGACGATTTCTTCTAACGCTGCATTTCCCGCCCGTTCACCGAGTCCATTTACTGTCGTGTTGACGTGCGTTGCACCAGCCACCGCTGCGGCTAAAGTGTTGGCGGTGGCGAGTCCCAAATCATCATGGGCGTGCATTTCAATATCTAAATCGGTGCTGGCGCGTAATCGTTTGATTACATCGAACACACCGAAGGGTTCCATAATTCCAACGGTATCGGCAAAGCGGATGCGAGATGCGCCAGCTTGTTGTGCAGTTTCGGCAATTTGTGCCAGAAAATTGGTATCGGCGCGTGATGCGTCTTCCATGCCGACACAAACCTCGAGTCCCTGTTCTTTGGCTTGTTGCACGCAGCGATGGATGTTTTCCAAAACCCACTCGCGCGTTTTTTTCAATTTGTGTTGAATGTGTTGATCGGAGGCGGAAATGGATAAATCCACCAGCCCGACGTTGAGACCTTTGCAGGCTTGCACATCATCAGAGCGCATTCTGCCCCAGACTAATAGTTTGCTGGATAATCCTAACGCGGCGATGGCTTGAATTTCTTCGCGTTCTACCGCGCCCATCGCAGGAATGCCGATTTCTAATTCTTGCACGCCTAAGGCGGCAAGTTGCGTAGCAATTTCCAGTTTTTCTATGAGTGAAAACGCAACCCCAGCCGATTGTTCACCGTCGCGGAGGGTGGTGTCATCAATAATCACGGTGCGGTTAGTTTTCATTTTGGTCTCTAAATTTATTTATGTAGGTTGGGTAGAGCGAAGCGAAACCCAACACTCAGCATTTAAGTGAAGCTCGCGTTGGGTTTCATTCCATTCAACCCAACCTACGAATACGTCGGCGCAAAGGCTTGTTCAGGATTTGCCACCGGCGCACCGTTTTCCCAATACGGCGACAAGTTGCGCAACGCCGCAGCAATATCCGGCATCACTTTTAACACCTGATCCACATCTGCCATGCTGTTATAACGCGAGAACGAGAAGCGAATCGTGCCATGCGCAGCGGTGTAAGGAATGCCCATTGCCCGCATCACATGCGAAGGTTCCAACGAACCCGAAGTACACGCCGAACCACTGGAAGCTGCGATGCCTGCTTTGTTTAACAACATTAAAATCGCTTCGCCTTCAATATATTCAAAGGCAATATCGGTGGTATTCGGCAAACGATTTTCTAAATCACCGGTGATAAAACAATGCGGAATCTGCTCAACAATGCCGCGCTCTAAACGGTCGCGCATCGCTTTAACATGGGTGTTTTCATGCTCCATATACTGCAACGCTAATTCACAGGCTTTGCCTAAACCAACAATCGAAGCACTGTTTTCTGTGCCTGCTCTGCGTCCACGTTCTTGATGACCGCCACGCAACAACGGACGATAACGAGTGCCGCGTTTTAGATACAACACGCCAATCCCTTTCGGCGCGTGCAGTTTGTGACCTGACAACGACAACATATCAATTTTGGTGTCTTTCAAATTCATCGGAATTTTGCCGACGGCTTGCACCGCGTCGGTGTGAAACATCACGCCCGCCGCATTCGCCATTTCTGCCATTTCCACCACAGGAAAAATCGTACCCGTTTCATTATTCGCCCACATCACCGACACAATCGCCACTTTGTCAGAGAGCATGGCTTTGTAAGCTTCCAGGTTCAAGCGTCCGCGTTTATCAACCGGCAAGCGGTGAATGGTGTAGCCTTCTTTTTCCAAATATTCACATAAATTCAAAATCGCCGGATGTTCAACGGCGGTGGTGATAATTTCTTTTTTGAAAGGCTGGGCTTTAATCGCCGATAAAATCGCGGTGGAATCTGATTCTGTACCACAAGAAGTGAAAATGATTTCAGAATCATGTTCGCAACCTAACAATTCCTGAATCTGTTGCCGCGCATTTTTAATCCCTTTCGCCACGCCATCGGCAAAACGATGAATCGAAGACGGATTACCAAACTGCTCAGTGAAATAAGGCAGCATCACATCCACAACTTGCGGATCAACTTTCGTCGTCGCATTATTATCTAAATAAATATCGCGCATGATTTAAGCTCCGATGGTGACTAATTTCGCCATTTCTGAGGCAGGAACAACTTTAATAAACTCGCCTAACACTTCCATCAACCGCTGCTGGATGCCTGCTATTGTCATGGCTGACATTTGACAGCCATTACACGCGCCGGTCATATTTACATACGCGGTGTTGCCAATCACTTCCACCAATTCAACGTTGCCGCCGTCCGCCATCAATTGTGGACGCAAAGAATCCAGCACTTCTTCAATCCGTTTAATGCGTTGTAAATTAGTGAGCGGTTTTTTCTCAGCTTTCGGTTTTGCCACTTCAATCGGTGCAGCATCAGGGTCGAATTTCTCGCCTTTTTCTGCCAACACTTTTTCCAAAATCGCTTCAATATCTTCATGACACGCCGCGCAACCGCCGCCTGCTTTGGTGAAATTGGTCACGTCTTCAACCGTGCGCAGTTTATTGGCCCAGACCATTTCTTCAATCATCACCGCATCAATCGCAAAACATTTGCACACCAACGCGCCTTCTTCGTGATCGTCGCTCCATTCTTCACCGCGATAATTCGCCACCGCCGCTTGCAAGGCTTCACGTCCCATTACTGAACAGTGCATTTTTTCAGGTGGCAGACCGTCTAAATGGTCGGCAATATCCTGGTTGGTGACTTTTAACGCTTCGTCTAAAGTCATACCTTTAATGATTTCAGTTAATACCGAAGAAGAAGCAATCGCCGAACCGCAACCGAAAGTTTGAAAACCTGATTCTTCAATAATTTCTGATTCAGGATTCACTTTTAAAGTTAAACGCAACGCATCACCGCAACTAATTGAACCGACTTCGCCAATCGCATTCGCATCTTTCACCGCACCTGCGTTTTTTGGGTTAAAAAAATGTTCTTGAACTTTTTCTGAATAATCCCACATGATTAAATCCTCTTAAATAGTCTGGTTTAGCCGCAAGTTTTGGATGGAGTGCCGTCATCGCTGGTATTAAACGATGTACCGCAGGCGCAGCTTTTTACCGCATTCGGATTGGTGAACTTAAAGCCTGAGCCGTCAATACTGTCGATAAAATCCACGGTCATGCCGTTGACTATCGGCGCACTATTTGCATCTACAAACACTTTGAATTGTTGATAATCCATCACTTCATCATTTTCCAACGCGGCGGAGTCCAGCTTTAAACCATACTGCAAACCGGAACAGCCACCGTCAGTGACTTCAATTCGCAGACCGGCTGTAGGATTTTCTGAACTGGTAATAAAACGGGCCACTGCGCTAATGGCTTTTTCGGTTAAGGTAATCATAAAAATCTCCGTTTAGATTTGGCATTATTTTTGTAATAGCTGTAGCAACCTGTATGCCAGTTTCAAATGAAGCCTTGATTAATCTGCCTTCCCGGCGACTTACAAATTAACAGACGCAATTAAACTGACAGAGGCAACACGATTTTGTAAGGTTTACTACAAAAACAATCCCTTTAAGCCTGACAGTTCTTTAAGACCTGACAGGTTTTCCGCTACGTTTGAGGAGTCAAAAAATGAAAGTCACAGATTTAGAAATAGGCGATGCCGTTTACGCCGCTCATAGCATTATTGATGATGGTTCGATTCCCAATGGCGTGGAAGGTACGGTTTTAGCCGCCGCTGGAACGCGGGGCGTGATTACTTTGATTGGGCATGTGGAAGAAGAGCCGGAACGCACGGTGTTTTTGGTGCGGTTTGAAGATGAGAATTTAAACCTGAGCGAACCGATTGGTTGCTGGGTAGAAGATTTACGAGTTGAAGAACTCACTGCATGAATTATCAAGTGAACGTTTGGGCGATGCAAAAAGATATGCCGCTGAAAGTGTTGCTGATTGAATGGCAGCAGCGTTACGGCGCGGATAGTTTGCGGTTAAATCTTTGCGAGCAACATTTTCAGGCCGTTGAACTTATCGCGCTTGAGCATCCCAAACTTTCAGCCTATATCTACACCTTTGCACAATTGCCACTGCATTACGGGATTGATTTGAAATATCCACTTGCGATGCACAATATTATTGGCGAAAACGAGAATCAAACCTTGGAGCAAATCATCGCCATTTTGCAAACCCATCTTTTTTTCTAAATGTGAGCTTTATGACAAATCAACCATCAACCCTGTGCCGCTATTTTGTCAGTTATAGCGGCGTGAAACTGCCTTTAAAACTGGTGAATGAAATCAATGCGGAAGCCTTGCAGAATCGCAATACCTATTACCGTGGCTATTTTGATGCGCAGGAAAAAATGCTGTGTTGTCAAAAAGTGGTTTACGGCGAAGTGGAATCGCAACACAGTTATGAATACGATGAAAATGGGGTTTTGCGTCATGCCCAAATCAGTGAGGACGATGAAGAACGAGAGGTTTATTTTAATCAGTCGGGCGAAATAATCCCTGGATAATCCAGGTTATCAACCCAATGTCATTTTTAAAACAAGACTAAAAAATTTCTTTGTCAGGTTTCCGACAAAAACCTGATTTTTATAAAATTTATTCCCCTCAAAAATCCACTGAGACTTTTAAATATCGTGTTCTTATTGATTTTATTGCATATTTTTAGCAGTAAAAATCTTGGCAAGCATTTTGCTGTATAAATTATAAAAATTTATCAGCCGTTAAGCCAAATCCTTAAGGAGAAAAGTATGCTACTTGAAAGCTATCAAGAAAAAGGTTTATTAACCGTCACCCTCGTCAAAGGTGAAACCAGCAAAAAAGGTGTTTATGCCTATCGTGGTGATTTAGTGTTAAAAGAAGGTGCGTTGCGCGAAGGCTCGGACACAGACCGCAAACCGCCAGAAGCCTTGTTCATCCATTCGGCGTTAATTATTGCAGACGATAAAATCAAATTTATCAACGGTTTGCTACCTACGTTGGATTTATTACCGGTTTTTGTGGAGAAATATAAAAATGATATTGCTACTGATGCTGTTGCTTTAATTTATGTTGAAAACATCAACAAACCGTTGCAAATTGAATTGGCAGGGGTGATGTATAAATTGCTGCCTTATAAAGAAGGTCTGGTCTGGAACGAAATTCTGGAAGAGCTGTATATCGAAAAAAGCGAACTGAAAGGGCAATCGGCAGAAGATAAAGTGGCCATTGCCTATGCTGCGGCAAAAGATTACAAATCCAAAGGTGCGGTTGTGTCATATCAGCAAGCCCAAGAATTTACCTTTGTGGTGGTCAAAGAAGCCGCTGTCGGGGCTATCTAAATATTGGCATTATTTGTGCTTTTAATTAAATAGCAAAAGTTTTAATGTGAGTCTGTAAGTGTGTTGTTAGTTGGTAAGTCTCCTCTTGAGCGTTCTATCTTGTTTTGTACCTTTTATTGAGATAGAACGCTTTTTTTTTATTTTCTAAAAAGATTCACGATGAAATATAAAAACATTTCCATTACCGATGCCAAAAAGCTGATTCAGGAAGCGAATCCGATGATTTTAGACTGTCGCGCCACGCCTGATTATAAAGTGGAACATCTGGAAAACGCCCTGCACCTGCATGAAGGGTTAAAAGAAAGTTTAGTGAAGCGCGGCGATAAACAACGCAGTTTATTGATTTATTGCTATCACGGTCATGCCAGCGAACATCTGGCTGAATTTTTTGGTGATTTCGGTTTTGCGCATGTTTATAGTCTGGAAGGTGGCTACACCGCTTGGCAAAAACACAGCAGTGAGCCCTGATCATAACTGTTTTTAAGGAGAGTAAGAATGGCTGAATTAACTCGTGATATTGCTTTGCGGATTGCGTTGGCGGCGAGAGTATTGCCGGATATGTCTATTGCTAGATTGCTGGATATTTTGCAGGAATTAGCAGGTTCTTCTTTGACGGATGAAAAATTAAAAGCCATTACGGTGACAAATTTAAAAACCGGCATCGGCAGCTTAGATGGTGAAGAAGACGGCGAAGACATTGGCATTGGTCTGGATAAAATCAAACTGGCAGTGCGTTATTTATGGGGTGAAGAGCAAGTGGATGAAAGTCTGCCCAAAATCGAACCTTATCAAGACGGCGATATGCCTAATTCGATTCGGGTGGCGGTGGCTTCCAATGACGGCTCGTTACTGAACGGCCATTTTGGTTCGTGCGTGCGGTTTTTGGTTTATCAATTGACCGCGCAAGAATCGCGTTTGATTGATATTCGCTCAACTTCAGAAGCCGATACCGCTGAAGACAAAAATTTGTTCCGCGCCCAGCTGATTAAAGATTGTCATATTATGTTTGTCCAGTCGATTGGCGGGCCTGCCGCAGCGAAAGTGATCCGGGCGGATATTTATCCGATTAAAGTGCCGGAAGTGGTTGATGCAAGTGTAAAGCTTCAGGAATTGCAGGCGATTTTTGATGCGCCGCCGCCCTGGTTGGCAAAAGCTTTGGGGCGTACTGCCGAAGAACGAGTCAGATTTGATTATTCGGAAACAGCTTAAACTAATTATTGACTGGCCTTCTTGTTGGCTTGACTCAGAGGGACAGGTTTGGCTTTTTAATCTCTGAGCAAGGCTGAAACGCATGAAACTTCAAATCGAACGCGGTTACGCTGAGGCGATGATCGCCCAGTTTCCTGAATTGCATGTGTTAGCAGAGCAACTGAAATTCGGGAATAAAGCCGAGATTCCCTTTCATCATCTGTCCAGTGCACAACTGGATTTTCTCCAGCAACTGTATCAGCAGGCCGGTTCTGCGATGCAAGGCAAAGCTGCCCAGCTTTCCACTCTGAAACATGCGCTCATGTCAGGCGGTAAAAGCTTTAGCGAAGGTGAGCTGGAACAACTGGTGCCGGCTATTGCTGAATTTTTAATCGCTGATGCGATTCGCGGCTGGCTGTTTCGGGTCAATTCAGCCGGCAGACCGCTGGCTTATCTGGTAACAAGGCTGGATTTTACCCCGCCCGGCGAGGAGGAAGCTGGACGGATTTTGCTGGAACTAAAAGCCAATTCCATGGGCAAAATCGCCGCCGTGACCATGATGATTCGCGAGCGCGATATTCTGAATAAAACCATTCCTGAAATTTTTGCGATCAACGGCTTTTTAAAAGAAACGCCAGAACTCATCACCACTTATGACCGCTCGGCGGCACGTTACTTTGAGCATCGCGGTGATTACAGTCAGCAGTTTTCCGGCAGTGGCACTGGCATTGTTGCCGATGATCCGACCGCGACTCATCGCAATACCGACTGGTCACGCAAAAACATCGTGGTGTTATCGTCGGGCGGTGGCTGGGCACGGTTGGTGAATGATGAGGAAGTGTTAAAAGACCGTGAACTGGCACTGGATGCCAGTGGCGATATTTTAAGCAAATATTTACGCAAAGCCGGTCGCAGCAACAATTACAACAGCAAAGTCGAAAACGCTACCGAGGCGATTCAGGCCGACATCCCGAAAGGTTTGTTCACCGAATTGCCAATTCATGGCTACATTTTGATGTTCCACATGGAATTGCATCAGCATTTGTGGGTGCATGTGGATGATATGAAGCCGTATCAATATCAGCCGCAACTGAAAAACAAGCTGATTTTGCCACCGGAACAAACCGATTTAATTGATATTCTCACCGCAGAAATGGATTTGTTGATGGATGATATTGTCGAAGGAAAATCCGGCGGCACCACGGTATTATGTGTTGGTCCGGCGGGTGTCGGAAAAACTCTGACTGCCGAAGTTTATTCGGAAATTATCAAACGGCCATTGTATCGGGTGCATTCGGGGCAATTGGGCTTAAATGTCACCGAAATGGAATTAGCGTTGAAAAATACGCTGACGCGGGCGCAACGCTGGGGCGCAGTGATGTTGATTGATGAAGCCGATGTTTATATCAAACGCCGTGATGACAATATCGCCGCGAATGCGGTGGTCGGGGTGTTTTTGCGGGTGCTGGAATATTTCAACGGGCTATTATTTTTAACCACTAATCGGGTGGGCGATATTGACGAAGCGATTATCTCGCGCTGCATTGCCATCATTCGCTACCATCAACCGACTTTCGACGACCGCTGCAAAATTTGGACGGTGATGGTGGAGCAGTTTGGGCTGAATGTGGATGCCGAATTGATTAATACTTTGTCAAAAACGTTTCCCAAAGCCAGCGGGCGTGATATTAAAGGTTTGGCGAAACTGGCTGCGAAATATTGTCATCACAAATCCGTGCCGCCCAGTTTGGAAGTGTTCAAGCGGTGCAGCATTTTTCGGGATATGGAACATGCAGAGGAGCGAGCATGAACATGAAGTTTTATATGACTCCCGGTTCTTGCACGACGGGGATTCACATTTTGCTGGAAGAAATCGGGCTGGTTTTTGAAGCGTATCTGGTCAATTTGATGGCAGGCGACCAGCATAAAGAAGGTTATCTGACGATTAATCCCAAAGGTACGATTCCGACTTTGGTGCGCGAAGATGGCACGGCGTTGACGGAGTTTCAATCTATCGCCTGGTGGTTGGCAAAAACTTATCCGAAGCGGAAATTATTACCCGATACACTGGAAGAGGAAGTGCGAGTGCTGGAAATGATGAATTACGCTGTCAACACCATTCATGGCCAAGGCTTTACCCGTATTTTTACCACTGAAAAATATTCGACAAATCCTGCTGATTATGACGCCGTAAAAGCCCAGGGACATGAAATAGTGAATAACGCTTTTCTGATCGTCAACGATTTTCTGGTCAGGCGTGATTATCTGGTAAATCATTTTACCATTGCCGATGCCGCACTGTTTTATGTGGAATTTTGGGCGAACCGGATTGAGATTGCGTTGCCGGAAAATTGTCAGGCGCATTATCAGCGGTTGCTAAAGCGGCCGGCGGTGAAACAGGTCTTAATGGAAGAGGGGTATGGCAGTTTATTTCGTTAACGTGTCTTTTAAAAAAGTGCCACTTGTGTGACACTTTTTAAAGCCGCTTTACACCCGCAGTAACGCTTTCGCCATTTTCTCTGACAACTGCTCATCAGTAAATTGTGGCTCATTGGGCGGATACAATTCCACTTCATCCAGGGCAAAGCCATATTCTTTGGCCAAATTCAAAATCTCCCGCAGTTTCATACAGGCTTTGAGTTTTTCTTTTAATTGCGCATCAGTTTTGGCAAGCTCTGAAAAGGCTTTAATATCTGCAATCGCCATTGTCTATCTCCATTGAAAGTAAAAAGTTAAACGTTATACGGGGTGTTAATCCAATCTTTCAGCACCGCCACATCACGCTCAGGTAAATAAGAAAAATCCTTCGATATATCCTTGAAAACGGTCACACCGATTTGGGTCGGCACCCACAAGCCTTTCAGCATGTAAAAAAACCAGGCAAACGGATAACCGGCCTGCCGATCAAAACGATTTAACTGGGTATGCAAAGCGAGACCTTTGGTGGTTAAACTTTCCAGATAAGGAATGTTTTTCTTTTGGGTGTTGATGATCTCAACATCAACAATTTGTTCGCCGAATCGCCCGGTGTGCCTAAAGGGATGAATAATCCAGTCATGACAAAACGTCATCGCTGTGGCTGCGGAACTGCGATTAAAATCATCCATAAAACGTTGTACCGGATGCTCAGCAAACGGATGTTTACTCAGTTCTTCCATAAAAATCGCCACATCGGTTTTGCGCCGATATTGATAACGGGCGGTACCAATTGCAAACGGCTGAATTGGCTTTGGTGATAAAGGATCAATAAACTCTTCCAAATCTTCAGGCAGATTTTGTTCGTCAATTAAAAACCGGTCTGAGATTTCCTGAATTTTGTCGACTTCAATTTGGACAAAATCTTCCGCTTTGCTACCGGTTTGAAGCACGATATATAAAGTATTGCCGGTGATGCGGGTGGCAATCAGGTTTTGTTCCAGCGCGTAGTCAATAAAGGTATGCAGATTTTGGCCGCATTCTTTAAAAGTCCGTTCCGTCCATTCAATTAAATCACTGGCAATCCGTTTGCCGCTCACGTCAACAATGCCGCCAAGCCGATACCATTCCGAGCCGATGCGAGCCAGATGTAGCGGATAATCCGGGTTTAATTGGCTGAGTTTGGTCAGTAATAATTGATTATCTGCATCAGGCAAGGTTTGCTTGGCAATTTTTGCTAACTGTTGCCCGTCCAGAATAAAAGTAGAATCAGTCATGTTCACCTTCCGCTTCAGTAAAAGAAGATAAGCGTTGCTGCACAATGCTACGCACATCAGGCTCAGGGTCATTTTCTAAACATTTGAGTTCAGCAGGAGCAACTTTTTGCGCCACCAGATAACGCACTACCCAATCCGTATCGGTCAACATATTCACAGCGTCAGTAGGACTGATTCTTTCCGCGACGATGCGGCGAATTTCAGGCTCTTCATCGTGTACCATCAGGCCTAAACTGACCGATGGAATACGGGTAGCGATGATTTTTCGCACTTCCGCGTCAGGGTCGCAAATCAACCGGAACAGGCGACCGACTGGCAAACGTTTGGCAATCGTGACTCGGACAATGTAATCACGGTCGTTCACCATTTTTTCCAAATCCTCGGCAGGAATCCGATCGGCAACTGTCATTCTGACTTCGCGGTCACTGTCGTTCATCAATTGCGGCAGATAGGATAGCGGTAGTTTGTAAGCTAACGCGCGTCTGACCACTTCGTCTTCATCGTGAATCAGGTTTGGCAAAGATTTCAGCGGGGCATAACGCACTGCAATGGCGCGGCGTTCCCAAAATCGGTCTTGCAGATAGTGTTCGGCATACTGCGGGTTGATTTTGAAAAAGCGATCAATTTGGCGGCCACTTTCTGCAATCACGCAGGTATCGCCGGGCATACAGCGACCCTGCAACAAGGTTTTGCCGCGAAACGGGCAAATACTGCAATCTGCCAGTGGAATCGTAACGGGGCGTTGCTCGCCCGTCATTCGTCTGCCACCACTTCTGCAATCACAATGCCCGTTGCAACATCCTGATTATTGGTCAGACACAAACAGTGTTCGCGTCCATCAATTAAGTACAGATTAAAATCAGGTTCGCTTAATACGGGTTCGTAAGAGCCAATATCGTCATCCATGCAGTAGGTAAAGTGAACACCTTGATAATTCTGCCTAAGATGGCTAAGAATGGATTCATCTACGCCATAAGCCTTGATTTTGCTGGAAACTTCTGCCAGTTGCGCTGTCGTAATCATGCTAACCTCACAGGAGTCCAAAACATGTTTTGGACTCCAATTAGTTTCTTTAAGCGGCGATGGGCAAAATGCAGTTATCAATCGGACAAACGCGCACACATTGCGGTTTATCAAAATCGCCTTCGCATTCGGTACAGGTTTTGGCATCGATTTTAAACACCACTGCACCTTCCGTAATCGAATTGGTGGGGCAAACCGGCAAGCAATCGCCGCATGAAATACAATC
This sequence comes from uncultured Pseudomonadota bacterium, assembly GCA_903875455.1. Classification (GTDB taxonomy): domain Bacteria; phylum Pseudomonadota; class Gammaproteobacteria; order Methylococcales; family Methylomonadaceae; genus CAIQWF01. The sequence continues at coordinate 15,272 of CAIQWF010000006.1, read as the reverse complement.
CGCTTCTACAATATAAAGTGCCATTATTCTTCTCCTGAATCTAAACGTTTTGCGCGTAAGGTCACGGGAAATTTAGGTGGTGTTTGTGGATCAAAATAATATTTTGAGCCGTCACCTAACACCACTTCACCGCCCCATTGCTGCGGGCTATCAAATTCGACGCTGACAGCGACTTCTTCCAAGTCTTTTTTGGGGACATAAAAGACTAATTTGCCTTCGGCGTTTTTTTTCAGCATGACATTGGGCATCAGAATTCTCCGTTATGCGCATTGAGGGGAGTACAAAACATGTTTTGTACTCCATAAATAACAAGCAATTAACGAACCAAGTCGTAGTTATAGTCCGTTGTTCCCATGCCGCGTGTATCATCATCGAGTTTTTCCAACACTGCATTTACCAGTGTCGTCAGAATATACATCGCGCCTTCATAACCTAAAGTGGTCATGCGGTGTAAATGGTGACGGTCGAAAATCGGGAAGCCGATACGGATTAATGGCACTTCAAACTCTTCACCTTTATATAAGGTGTCGCGTTGAATGAATTTGCCATACGAGTTGCCAATCATAAAATCAGGTTTGTTGGTGAACACCAATGAGCGGAAATGCCACAAATCTTTACCGACGTGGATTTGAGTATTTTTGCCATAAGGTGATTCATCACAGATTTTGCGCATCGCTTTTTCCCAACGTTTGTTGGCGTGGTTGCACAATACGTCTGAAGGTTCTGCTCCAAGTTCGAGCAAGAATTTAGTCATACCCATCACATAATCTGCATCACCGTACAGAGCGAATTTTTTGCCGTGTAACCAGGCGTGTGAGTCAGTCATCATGTCAACCAAGCGACCGCGCTCTAATTCCAATGAAGCTGAAATCGGTTTGCCGCTTAATTCAGACACTTTCATCAAGAATTTATCCGTCCAATCTAAGCCCATTGGAATATTGATTGGCGTAGCCGCTTGTTTCCAAGTGTTTTGGACAAACTTTTTGGTTTTTTCCAACTGCCAAGGTTGCAACAACAAGGTATCAATTGCATTCGGTGCGTCTTTGATTTCTGCTTGGGTGGTGCCGCCTTCATACATGCGGAATGAACCATCCGCAGGGGTGTCTAACACTTCAGAAGGATCAGAAAGCAGGGTGTAGTCCACGCCCATTTCTTTCATCATTCGTTTGATAACGCGGAAGTTGCCTAAGTAAGTTTCAAAACCTGGCACAAAGTTGAGTTTGCCGTTTGAGCCAACCACTTTGTCTTCCATGGTGTTCAGGGTGAAATATTTCACCATGCCTTCAAACATATTGTCCCAACCGGTAGTGTGACTGCCGACGAAGCTTGGCGTGTGCGCAAAGGGTGTTGGGAAATCCTGTTCGATGTGTCCGGCTTTTTTGGTGTTATTGATAAACGCATTCAAGTCGTCACCGATAACTTCCGCCATACAAGTGGTTGATACCGCGATAATGTCGGGTTTATATAACGCTTTGCAGTTTTCCAAGCCTGCCATCATATTTTTTTGCCCACCGAAAACCGCTGCGTCTTCTGTCATCGAATCCGAAACGCACGCAATTGGCTCTTTAAAATGACGGTTAAAATAAGTACGGAAATAAGCTACGCAACCTTGTGAACCGTGTACATACGGCATGGTTTTTTCAAAACCTAAAGCACACAATACCGCGCCTAAAGGTTGACACGCTTTCGCTGGGTTGACAGTTAACGCTTCGCGGTTGAAGTTTAACTCTTGATATTCTTTGGTGGTCGTCCATTGAAAAACTTCATCAATTTTTTCCTGTGGATGACGCTCTTCGTAAACTTCGCGTTTGTTTTTCAGGTTATCTTTGTATTCGTCAGTGCGGAATAACGGATAACTGGCTTGGATGTTGTCAACATTTTGACTCATGATAATCTCCTAACGCGCCACTCATCTGTGGACAACGTGTTGAGTGAATTGAGGTTAATCCTCAACAAAAAAATTCATTTGTAGGTTGGGTTAGCTTATGGAGCGAAAGCGAAATAAGCGTAACCCAACATTCGGCTTTTAAATTTACCGCTGCCGTTGGGTTACGCTTTTTTGCTAGTCGCAAAAAATGCTAACCCAACCTACTCAACTTACGCCGCTTTTGCAGCTACTTGTTCATTAGCAACAGCGGCTGTTTTCCACGGGGCTTTAATCTGTTTCCAGCATGGATTATTAATCGTCATGTCCATATCGCGGGCGAAAATGGCGAAACCATCGTAGCCATGATAAGGGCCTGAATAATCCCATGAGTGCATTTGCCGGAAAGGCACACCCATTTTTTGGAAGATGTACTTTTCTTTAATCCCTGAGCCAATCAAATCCGGTTTTACTTTTTTCACGAACTCTTCAAATTCATAACCCGTCACATCGTCATAAATCAAAGTGGCGTTGCCCATTTCTTTAATAGTCCGGTCGTAGTCGTCGTTATGACCAAATTCATAACCTGTTCCAACCACTTCCATGCCTAAATCTTCATAAGCACCGATAACGTGACGAGGACGCAAACCACCGACATACAACATCACACGTTTACCTTCCAAACGTGGACGGTATTTGGCAATCACTGCATCGTATTCTGATTTATAACGTTCAATCACACGCTCTGCGCCCGCTTGAATGGTTTCATCAAACAACGCTGCAATTTTGCGTAAAGATTCTGCAATTTTGGTTGGGCCAAAGAAGTTATACTCAATCCAAGGGATGTTGTATTTTTCTTCCATGTGCCGTGCGATGTAGTTCATGGAACGGTAGCAGTGAATCAAATTCAATTTCACTTTTGGCGTTTTTTCCATTTCTGCAATTGTGCCGTCACCTGACCATTGCGCAACCACTCGCAGTCCCATTTCTTCTAACAAAGTACGCGATGCCCACGCATCACCGCCGATGTTATAGTCACCGATCACCGCTACGTCATAAGGTGTGGTTGGGAAAGATTCATCACCATCACGATTTTCCAACACCCAGTCACGAATCGCATCGTTTGCAATGTGATGACCTAAGGATTGCGAAACGCCACGGAAACCTTCGCAACGTACAGGAACTACGGGTTTGCCGATTTCTTTATTGGCTTTTTTAGAAACCGCTTCAATATCATCACCAATCAAACCAATTGGACACTCAGACTGAACGCTGATGCCTTTGTTTAAAGGGAATAATTGCTCGATTTCAGTAATAATTTTGGCTAATTTTTTGTCGCCGCCGAACACGATGTCTTTCTCTTGGAAATCCGAGGTAAAGTTCATGGTGCCGAAAGCGTTTACGCCAGTCGTGCCGACATAATAGTTACGACGACCCGCTCTTGAATATTGACCACAACCCACAGGCCCGTGCGAGATGTGAATCATGTCTTTAATCGGCCCCCACACCACACCTTTTGAACCTGCGTAAGCGCAACCACGAATGGTCATCACGCCCGGTAAAGATTTACGGTTAGAGGTAATACATTTGTTAGATTTTTCCAAGCTTTGATCGTTTACTGCCAAATGTTTGGCACGGTCTTTTCTCGCTTGCTCTGGATAAACCTCAAGCACCTCTTGAATCAGGGCTTCGGTTTCTTCTCTTGTCATGGCTGTCATCATCATCTCCTGGTGTCCTGAGTAATCCCTCAGCAACGGTTTTAGGATGGATTGGTAGAGACGCAAAATCTTGCGTCTCTACGGTGTTTTATTAAGCAGTCGCTTCATCAGCAGCTGTTTTTCCTACAATTGTTTCGTCCTCTTCATCCATGATGCCGAACTCCATCAACAATTCTTCCAATTCATCCATTGTGATGGGATGTGGAATAATGAAGTTTCTGTTTTCATAGATTTTTCTCGCTAACTCACGATATTCGTCCGCTTGTTTTGCTTGTGGATCGTATTCGATCACAGTCATGCGGCGGATTTCAGCGCGTTGTACTACGTTGTCGCGTGGTACGAAGTGAATCATGGTCGTGCCGATTTTTGCAGCTAAAGCCATGATTAATTCGTCTTCGCGGTCTGTGTTACGGCTGTTGCAGATTAAACCTGCCAAACGCACGCTGCCTGAGTTAGCGTATTTCACGATGCCTTTTGCAATGTTGTTTGCAGCGTACATCGCCATCATTTCCCCAGAGCATACGATGTAAATTTCCTGTGCTTTGTTTTCACGAATTGGCATCGCGAAACCGCCGCAGACTACGTCGCCTAATACGTCGTAGAACACGAAATCCAGTTCATCATCGTAAGCACCTTCTTCTTCTAAAAAGTTAATTGCGGTGATAACGCCACGACCGGCACAGCCAACACCAGGCTCAGGACCGCCGGATTCAACGCATTTAATATCGCCGTATCCGACTTTCAATACATCTTCTAATTCCAAATCCTCAACGCTGCCAGCTTCTGCCGCTAAGCTCATAATCGTGGTTTGAGCTTTTGAGTGTAAAATCAAACGAGTGGAGTCGGCTTTAGGGTCGCAGCCAACAATCATCACTTTTTTACCAGATTCAGCTAAGGCTGCGACTAAATTTTGGGTGGTGGTTGATTTACCGATACCGCCTTTCCCGTAAATTGCACATTGACGTAATGCCATAATTGTTTCTCCTTTTCTTTTCTTTCGAGGTTGTTCATGTTCAAGTTAAGACAACCTAGATAAAGCAAGGGGTATGCCAAAGTTTTTTATTGATATAATTTATTGATTTTTAATATATTTTTGTGAATTTAGCCATGAAAGGCTTGGTAGGATAACTAACAATCAGCAATATTTTTTTGTAAGGCTTTTGTCGGTTTTTTGTGGGGAAATGAGATTTTGAACTTTCGTGGATCGAGCTAGAATTTTTTTGAGAGGGTAAATAAAGTCGTGAGAGTCGCTTTTTTAAATGCTGAAAAATAGCGCATCTACCACCGATGAGTTTTCATCGTTAATTTAAAATTGAGGTTCCTTTGATTTGTACATAAACCGCCATGCCAGCTTGTAAATTCAGTAACTGCACTGATTTACGGGTAATATGCGCCAATAGCGGCAGACTACCAACTTGCAGCCGCACCACACTTTGTCCGCCACCCACATTTTCGATAATCTCGCGAATCGTCGCAGGTAACACATTCAGAATACTGGTCGCTGTTGCGATTCCCAAGGTAATACTGACATCGCGGGCATGAATCTGAATTCGCAACACAGTACCAACTTCAACATCTAAAGCCGGTAAACTTAATTCACCCCCGGCAAATGCCACGCGGGTAAGGTGATAATCGTCTTCATGTTCCACAACGGTGACTTGCCAGACGCTAGAAGCTTCGCGCTCTTGCGCTTGCGGCAAATCCAACCGGCTTAAGGTTTCTGCCAATAATCCCGCCGCCTGCACTTTGCCTTTGTCTAAAAGAATCAAATAATCCGCCAATTGCGCGACTTCCTGCTGCGAATGGGTGACATACAGCACCGGAATTTTCAGTTCATTATGCAAACGGGTTAAAAATGGCAGGATTTCCTGTTTGCGTTTTGCATCCAGGGCGGCTAACGGTTCATCCATTAGCAAGATTTCAGGATTTAACACTAATGCTCTCGCAATCGCGACGCGCTGTTTTTCGCCACCGGATAAACGCTCCGGCATTCGGGTCATTAAATGTTCGATGCCTAATAACTCAATCACTTGTTTGAAGTTTTCAGTATTTGAATTCTGGCCAATCCGTTTTAGGCCATAACACAAATTACCCAGCACGGTTAAATGCGCAAACAGATTGGCTTCCTGAAACACATAACCGAGCGCACGTTGATATGTCGGTAAAAACAGATTTTTTTGGCTGTCCTGCCAAACTTTACCGTTGATTTCCAGGAAACCGTGCGGCGCGTGTTGCAAACCGGCAATACAGCGCAATAGCGTGGTTTTGCCTGAGCCAGATTCTCCAAATAATACAGTTACGCCGGAACTGGGCAAGCGTAAGTCAACATCGAGTTGAAACGCGCTGTAGTTGAGTTGGAATTGGGCGATGATGTGTTGAGTCATTTTATCTGCGCCATCGAGGTGTGTTTCTGTGCGCTGTACAGCAACAATAACACCAGAAACGAGAACACCAGCAAGCCGCCCGCCAAGCCATGCGCCGCGCTGTATTCCAACGCTTCAACGTGATTGTAAATTTGCACGGAAACTACGCGGGTTTTGTCGGGAATATTGCCGCCGACCATCAGCACTACGCCGAATTCACCGACCGTATGGGTAAAGCCTAAAATCGCGGCGGTTAAAAAACCGGAACGTGACAGCGGCACAACCACGCTAAAAAAGGTATTCAACGGGCTGGCGCGTAAAGTGGCGGCGGCTTCTAGCGGTGCGTTGCCGATAGATGAAAAGGTGTTTTGCAGCGGTTGCACCACAAACGGCATTGAATACAACACCGAGGCAACGACTAATCCGGCAAAGGTGAAGGGCAAAGTGCCGATACCCAATTGTTGCGTTAATTTCCCGACGATGCCGTTTGGACTCATTAAAATCAGTAGATAAAAACCTAACACGGACGGTGGTAACACTAACGGCAAGGCGACTAAAGCACTGCAAATGCTTTTCCAGCGTGATTCGGTACGCGCCAGCCACCATGCCAGCGGTGTGCCGAGAATTAATAAAATGCTGGTGGCAAGGCTGGCGACTTTTAATGTGAGCCAGAGGGCGGATAGGTCTTCTGCGCTTAACATGTCAAAACTTTAATTTGCTAAACCGTAACCGTATTTTTTGATAATCGCAAGCGCGGGTTCAGATTTCAAAAACTTCAACAACGCCACCGCCGCCGGATTGCTCTCGCCTTTATTCAATAACACCGCATCTTGCTTAAGCGGTGCGTACAAACTCTCAGGAATCAGCCAACTTGAACCGCTGACAATCTTGCCTTTGTCCGCATCAATCACTTGCGACAACGCCACAAAACCCAGTTCCGCATTGCCCGTGCTGACAAATTGATAAGTTTGGGCAATATTCTCACCTTGTACGAATAACGGCGTTAATTTTTCCAGCAATTTTTTACTTTTTAACACCTCGATTGCCGCCACGCCATACGGCGCAAGTTTCGGATCAGCCAACGCGATATGTTTAAAACCGCCTTTGCTTAACACTTGCCCTTGCGCATCCACGACATTAGGCAATGCTGACCACAACACTAATTTACCAATCGCGTAAGTAAAATCACTTTTCACTACCGCAAAACCGTCTTTCTGCAATTTGGTTGGGCTTTCATTGTCTGCGGATAAAAACACTTCAAACGGCGCGTCGTTTTCAATTTGGGCGACAAATTTTCCTGAAGAACCAAACGACAGTTTTGCCGTGTGTCCGGTATTTTTTTCAAACGCAGCGGCAATTTCGTTCATCGGTTTAGTGAAATTTGCGGCAACTGCAACGAGAGTGGTTTCAGCGTGTGTAAAAGATGCTGTAGTGAATAAAGCAGCCGAAACGAATAAACGAATAATTTTTTTAGAAAACATGATTAGCTCCTGAAGTTATAACTGCCAGTCCTTAAAGGACTGGCAGTCATGGAAATAAATTGCTGTGTAAAAAACGCCTTTAAAAAACTTGGCCTGATTCTTGATTATTAAAAAAGCAAGTCTTATGCCATTCGTTATTAAGTCAAGTATATAGCGAAAAAGCGGTTAAAACAATTTACTCACTCTGTAGCACACCCTACAATTTTGTAATAAATCCAACATAAGGAGCTGAACATGCAAGTTGAAATGAGCTTAATGCAAAAACTTGGATTAAAACCGGTCAAAAACACTATTCCGGTCATTATTGATGCGCATGATGAACATGCAGGCTGTACACTTGCCAAAACTTATGGAATTGAACTGGTATTGCCTTTGCAGCCTAATTTGCCGATTGGCAGTCAAATCAAAGTTTCCATTTCATCCAATGATATTGCCTTATCACTCAATCACATTTCTGGAATCTCCATGCAAAATCAAATCAAGGGAAAAATTTGTGCCTTGATATTTAATACAAACAGCGTGTTAGTACAAATTGATTGCGGCAGTATCTGGTTAGCGAGTGTGACCTTGAAAGCCTGCAAAGATATGGGGTTGCAAGAAGGTGGCAGCATTTATTGTTTGGCGAAAACTCATGCCTTTTCTTATTGTTTAAACACCAATAGTTATTCGTTACAGCAATTATTGAATGGCGAAAAACAGGATTCGGATTAAAGTTGGCAGTTTTTAGTTCTGTGGTACGAGAGTTTTAAATGGAAATACAAAACAAACCCTTTGTTGAGGGCGATATACGCTTAATCGGTGGTTTAAATGAGCGGTTATTTCGCTTGCTGGCAGAGATTGATGCAACAGGTTCTCTCAGTCAGGCGGCTCGCAATGTGGGAGTCACTTATAAAGGAGCGTGGGAAATCATTGAGCGAGCCAACAATTTATCCCCGCAAATGCTTATTTCAACTGAGATTGGCGGGCGCAAAGGTGGCGGTAGCAAACTCACTGCGGCGGGAAAAACCTTGCTCAATCTGTTTTTGCAAATTCAGGCGGAGCATCAGCAATTCCTGACCCAAATAAACCAGCGTTTGGAAAAAAACCAAGACGTTATTTTTTTATTAAAGAGGTTAATTATGAAAGCAAGTGCAAGAAATCAGTTTTTTGGCAAAGTCACAACCGTTTCCATGGGCGCGGTAAATGCAGAAGTGGCTGTCACCTTAAATGGCGGCGAAACCATTATTGCGCAGATTACCAAAGACTCGGTTGAAACGTTGGCAGTGAAAGCCAGCGCAGAAGTTGTGGTGCTGATTAAAGCTCCACAAATTATTTTAGTCACCGATTTTGGTGGCTATAAACTTTCCGCGCGTAATCAATTGGTAGGTACGGTGTCGCGAATTCAAAAAGGCGCGGTGAATTCTGAAGTGTCATTGCAACTTGAAGGCGGAAACTCAATCACTTCAACCATTACCAATGACAGTCTCGAAACATTGGAGTTGGCTGTTGGAAAGCCTGCCACCGCAGTGTTTAAAGCGGGCGCAGTTATTCTGGGTGTGGCAGGTTAGGAGAGAAATATGATTAACCTGAGAGCCGCTGAATTTGGAGATATTGAAGCTTTGATTTTATTGTTAGCAGAATTATTTGCGATTGAAGCGGATTTTCAGGTTGATTCAAAAAAGCAACGTGCAGGGCTAGAGTTATTGCTCAACAGTGATGACGGGCAGATTTTTGTAGCGCAAAACGAGGTTGGACAGATTGTCGGAATGTGTTCGGTGCAGATTTTGATTTCCACCGCAGAAGGGGCGAAAGTGGGCTTGCTGGAAGATTTGATTGTCAGTGCCACTTATCGCGGGCAAGGAATCGGAAAACAATTGCTGCAACATTTGGAGCGGTGGGCACAACAACAGGGATTAACGCGGTTGCAATTATTGGCCGATAAACATAATCAGCCTGCGTTGGATTTTTACGCGCAGCAAGATTGGCAAACGACGCAGTTAATCGCTTTGCGCAAAAGTTAAAAATTTAATTCTCAGCCAAAAACTGCAATACCCAAACCTCAACGCGCGGCAAACAATTATTTAATGCCGCCTTCTTTTGTGGAATCGCAAAAAAAATCCGGCTCATGCCGATAAGGATTGTGCATTCTGCCAACATCCATTGCATCATGGCTTAAATCCACAATCCTGCCATCAATCATATTGTATTGATGTTCATAATGACCATGAATCGCACCGCCAAACACCTGATTCATAAACAAACTGCCATATTTGCACGCGCCTGACAAATCGGTCGGCAGCAGTTTGTGTCGCTCAATTGCCAAGTCGCACCATTTCTGAAATACAAACACTTTCGCCTGAGCAAAACCCGCGTAAGAATAGCCAAGCTGTGGCTGTTGATGGAGAGTCCAGTCTGTCATGGCAATTTCGCCAGATGATAACGCACCGCCTGCGAAAAAATCCGTATCCCGCCCCCTTCGGCAACCGTTTGTTCTAAAGCAATCCTATCCGCTATCGCCACGCTGGCCAGATAATCAATGCCAAAATCAGCCAGTTCTGGCAACCACGGCACTGTTGGTCCCATCAATACAACCGTAGCGTGTTGTGATAACTCAGCCAAACGTGGAAAAGTTTTATTGGGAATAGTGCTGCCGCTGATAAAAACCCAATCTGCTTGCGGCAATAAAAACTCACAAGCAGGATCGGGGTAATCATTGCATTGCGGTTGACGCTCTAAAATCGTCAAATCAAACTGTTTCTGATAAGCATCTATGCCGGGGTAACGACCAATCACCACTACTTTTTTATCGTGTAATTGCGGCAAAAAATGTTCAAACACCGCTAAATTTCCCGCTCCCAATGGCATTGCATTCGCCAAAGGGCGAGAGTTCAAGCCGCAGTTAATCGCCGCCATGCCAATGGTTGCTTTGCACGGCTCCCAATCGTTAATCCAGCTTGCCAGTTCGGATAAATTTTTACCCACCAAGGTGCCCGGAAAACTCAAAGTGCGGGAAGTCTGCGGTGGACTCATCGCCAAGCCAAAACGACTGCCATCACCCTGTTCAGCCTTGCAAAATGTCCAAACCTGACCCAGACACACGCCGCTCACTTTGGCATTGGAGCGGGCATGATCTATCAGTAAGTCATAAAAATGTTGCGGATTTGTCATGCTGGCGTGATGTGGGATTGATGGAAAGTTTTATTCAGGAAAAGCAATTAAAGCCAGGTCGGTTTTGATGGAGTCTATTTTGCCCCAGGCAATGACATTATCAACAAACCATTTCGGCCTGTCAGGATGCGCATAACCAACATTATATTCGGCATAACACGACTCATCGCTTTGAAACTGAACGCGCCCGACTTTGTGTCCGTGTTGATCCGTCCAAAAACCACTCAGGTTAAATTTGCCGGTAAACGGGTCCTGAATCATTTCAAAATGCACTGTTTGATAATCAGGATAAGCCTTGATTGTGCCGACGGGAAAACCGAGTTTCTTAATACATTCGGTCAGTCGCTGACAAATCAATTCGCCAAATTCACGCTTGCTTTCAATTTCCGAGACTAACTCATCCATCACATCACCTTTTGATAAACACGGCGCAACAGTTCCAGTTCCGCAGGCGGCTGGTTCCGCAACGCCGGCAAGGTTTGCAGTTTGCAATGCCGCTCCTGCATCAGTTGATGCGGCGGGTCGAGCAAAAAAAACCTTGCCAGATGCACAATCACTACACCATCGGATGTATCAACCTGCTGCGAAAATCCACTTTCAATTCGCAATAAATCATGGTCCAACTTTAACAGCTGATTAATTTCATTCAGCAGCATCGCAGGATGGGCATGAACATTTCCCGATAACGGCAGATTTTCGTCAAAGGTGCTGGCCAACTTTGGCAAGGGTTTGGGAAAACAGATACTGCCATTTTCCTGCTGAGCGAACAAAATTAACGCACTGATGTCGCCTTTGTAATACAGGATAAAGCGATGTTTTTCTTGCTCAAACGCCATCATTAATCCTTAAGCGTTAAAACTGGCAGACAAATCCATAATCACCGACGCGCCGCATAAATCACGCGGGTCGAGTTCTTTTAACTGCCGCAAAATGATTTCGGCTTCGATTAAATGCTCTTGCCTGAGCTTGATAAACGCCAACGCTTTCAGGCAGTACAAATAAAACAGACCGATTTCATTGGCGTACAAATCCCACTTTTCAGGCTCACGCGCCAATCTGCGGTAATCGCTGGGAAAACCGCCTTGTCTGGCCGATTCTTCCAATCCTTGCAAGGCAAAATGTTCAGCATCGCTTAAGCGTTTGTGGAAAAAATAAAATTTGTACAAGGCAAAATAAGTTTGCAGACAATGACTGTCGGTTGTTTGGGCTTTTAAAAAAAGCTGTTCAGCCTGTGCCGGATTTGAGGAAGTATCGGCCACCGCCGCTTGCAATAAACGGTTGATCGCCGATGGCATTTGCGGGCTGAACATCACCCGCTCATCAAGCAACGTCATTGAGTTCATGATTACCAGACCTCGGCGGGTGCTTGCAATTCAACGACCGGCTGTCCGCCTATTAAATGTTGTTCCACAATTTTCACCACATCGGCGGCGGTCAGTTTGCCATACAACACACCGTCTGGATAAACCAGCACGCTTGGCCCTACGCTGCAAGGCCCTAAACAGCCGGTATTGGTAAGGGCAATTTTTTCAAACAGATTGCGCGATTGAATCTGGTTCATAAATTCATTCATCACCGCACCGCAGCCGCTGCTGGTGCAAGAGCCGCGCGGATGTCCCTGAGGTCTGTTTTGGGTACAGACAAATACATGTTTTTCGGGTCTGGGCATGATAATTCCTCTTAAGCAGCCATTTTATGTTGATGCGTGAAACAATCTTTTGGACACACTTTTGAGCAGGCTTCGCAACCGATACAATCGAGCGCGTTTTTCAAACTCATCACCATTGTGCTGTCGTCATCTTCAAAATCAGCGTAATCGTCATCAAAATCATCGTCATCGGCAAACGCTTCTGATTTTTCTATTAAATCAAAGACATCGCGTGGACAAACTTTAAAACAACGTCCGCAGCCGATACAGGTTTTCTGGTTAATATCTGTGACATACGAAGGTGTCCAGACTGTGCCGCCAAAAGTAACACCGGTTATAAATTCAGACATGATAATCTCCTTTAAGCCAACGCCGCTTGCGCTGCTTGCAGTTTTTTATTCGCCGCTGCCCAAGCCTCACACGCTTCATAAGTCGCCTGGGCAATTGGCATTAATTCCAGATAAGCTTCCGGTAATTTATCTTCAATCAAATCATGCAAAACAGAGGCTTGTTCGTTGGCTAACCGTTTGGTTTTTTTAACTTCTTTTTCCAGTTGTTTCAGGTCTTCAACAGTGCTCATGATTTTCTCCTAATCTGTCGCGGCGGCGTTGTATTTTTCAATCAAGCCTAACGCTTTCGCAATCGTGGTATCCGTTTGCTCCACCATTTTTTCCAAACTTGGAAAGCCCCAGCGATGAATATCACGCAAAATTTTGTCGGCAACCACCAGTTTTCCCACCATCACCAAAGCGCGACCAAACCCTTCATGGGTAATATTTATCATCGGCACAGCCATCAAACCGGACTTTTTCTCAATCAATGACGACAGGCTGTTGTAATACGCTTTCACCCGCGCAATGGTGATTTCTTCAGGGTCGCCAATCACCGGAATCGCCTGCTTGCGCTCTTTGGTCAACACTAACGGGTCAATAATTCGGGCTTCAGACCAGCCGTCGTAAGTGCCAAAGCTGTCAATGGCGCGAAGTTGTTTAATCATGTCCTGCACAATGTCAGATTGTAAAAAGCTGTCATTTTCTGCAACGACCAAATTTGCTGCACTCATAATATTTTCCTGTTAAGTTTTTTAAATTTCTGGGAGCAGACCTGACAGGTTTTAAAAACCTGTCAGGTCTCATTCTTGCCACTCTTCATCCGCCATTTGATTAAAACGGCTTGGATCAACACCTTTGTGTTTACTAATCGCTTTTGCCAGCCAGCTCGATGCACCTGCTTTCATCTCGGCCTGCAAATCGATGATTAAATCTTTAATCAAACTATCTTCGTGTACTTTCACGGGCTGAATCCCGATTGAAATTAATTGTTTAATTGCAGACGCTCCCACCGCTTGACAATAAACCGCCGCGCAGCCTTCCAACAGTTGAAACTTCACTGCCAATTTATCTTCATTACCGTCTTGGTCTAACTGCCCAAACTGCGCCACTTCCACAAATTGCGATTCGTCCCTATTCACCGCATAAATCGCAAATGCTTTGGCAGAACCAAAATGTTGATTGACGCAGACCATATCGCTGCTGGCAAAAGCCACTTTCAAAGCCGTTTCCATAAAACGCTCCAATTCTGATGTTTTTGCAATCTGCATCCGCCGCGTTAATGACATGATGGCGCAGCGGGCTGTTGTTTATAAATCGAGTGATAAACGGGGATTTGTTCGTGCGCTTCGTTAATCACCAAATTGGCTAAATCGAACAGCGTTTGTCGGCTGCCGCGATAACCCACCCAGGTTTTTTGATAGCCGCCGATAATGTCGTACAGTGGAAATCCCGCTCTAAGAATCGGTACATGCAGCCGTTTCGCGCTGTCCACTGCATGAGAATTGCCGATGACTAATTGCACGTTTTCGGCTTTTCCCAACAATTCCATATCTTCTAAATCACCGATTTTGATTTTTTCCAGCGCCATATTATTTAGCGAAGGTGTCATGCAGGAAGTGACAGCGGTTGCAACTTCCGCGCCCATTTCTTGCAATAAATCCGTAAAGGCGAGTAATAAATCAGCATCAGCGGCAATCGCAATGCGTTTTTGTCCCAGCATAAAATGCGTGTCTAACATCGCATCTTGTAATTGCGAACGTTGCCGTTCAATCCGCTCCGGCACAGGGTTTTCGCTGATTTCTGCTAACGCATTGATAAACGCATCATTGGCTTTCAAGCCGTACAGATGGTCGAATTGATAACTCGGTACGCCGGTTTTTTCCGCTAACAATTTCCCCGCGTTGCTTAACGATGCGCCAATCACGATAGTGGCGCGGGCATCGCCTAAGGTTGCTAATTCTGAGATTGCTGTCCCACCGATGGTGACAGGGGAAAAATCGGAGTCGGTTAAGCAGCCGTCTAAAGAATCCGCCAAATTGGGAATAAATACGGGGCGAAAATCAAACTGCTCAAAAATATCGGTCAACGCTTCCAAGTCGCCTGGAGTCAGCATATAACTGGCAAGCACATTGATTTGTTTTTTTCGCCGTCCAGGTTTGGTTTGTGCGTCTTTCGCATCGGGCACTAAGGTTTTGATGATTTCTGTTATCGTCGCGGCGTAACCTGTTTCGACACTGCCTGTGAAATCGGGTGTGTTTACCGCCACGACGGCGACATCGTTAAATTCGGGATATTTTTCGCGGAACTCGCGCACGTTGCGATGAACATCAGCCCCTTGCACTTCCGATAAACCAGTTGTTAATAAGGTGATTAATGCGGGGCGGGATTTATCGGCAATCGCGCGTAATCCTTCAATCGCGTTTTCATCTGCGCCCATCACAGAGCTGGCTTGATCCATTGCGGTGGTTTGTAGTGGAATCGGTTCCCGAAAATGGCGCACAAAAAACACTTTGGCAAACGCGGTGCAACCTTGTGAGCCATGTAGCATCGGCATCGCCCGGTTAAAACCTAAAGTCGCTAACGATGCGCCAATCGGTTGACTGGCTTTGAGTGGACTGACCGAGAGAGCTTTTTGACGTTTTAGAATTTCAGCCATTTGTTGTCTCCGCGATATTTTCGTAGGTTGGGTTAGCATTTTTTGCGACTAGCAAAAAAGCGT
>CAIQWF010000005.1 GCA_903875455.1 uncultured Pseudomonadota bacterium | reverse complement strand
CCCAGGGTAAGCGCATATAAATCTCATGCCGCAAAAATAACATCCTCGCGGAATTTATCACTTAAAGAAGCTTTAAAACGTTTTCGTTTTATACTCAGCTTGGAAGGCTCTTTTTTCAATAAATTAATGGAAAGTTGCCGAATAATATTAAAATTTTCAGGAGCGCAGCCGGTACGAATACGCGAGTCATCCTCCTTAAAAGTCACGTCCAGCACCCAATGCAACGAATTTTCAACACCCCAATGCGCTCGCGCTGCATTCGCAAACGGTTTAACGTCCGTTAAACTGCAAATATAATACCGCCGTTCAAGGCTGGTTTTGCCGTCCATGATGCGTTCGCTTTCCACCATCCCAATGCTTTTGAGCCCTTTCCAACGTGCCGCATCCGGCAATGTGTCCAGACAATTTGATAAATAACAACGTCTTACTTCGATGCGTCCATGCCCTGCGTTAGTTTCTTCACACGATTGCAACTGGCACAATTCAGGTTTTTTCGTGGCAATCGCTTGCTCAAAATAATCCGTAATCGCTTCATGCAAAAGGGCTTGGTTATCTTTTACAGCCAGAACGTAATTCGCTTGTTTTTCAATGATTTTTTCTGCAATATCCGTTTGGCAGCCCATTGCATCCAACGTCACGATGCAGCCTTTGATTTCCAGTAAATCCAGCAACTTCGGTATCGCAGTGATTTCATTGGATTTGGCATCGGTTTTGACTTGTCCCAAAGACATTCCGGCCCGATTCGCCCAAGCACTGACCATATGAATTGCGCCCAACTTACCTTTGCGATTGTAGGAGTGGCGGGCGGTTTTCCCATCAATTGCCACCACTTCACCGTCGGTAATTTGTGCCACGCTTTGCGTCCACGCTATAAAACATTCAGTGAGTTGATCAGGCAAAATACGCGAGATCACCCGTGCAATGCAGTCGTGCGAAGGAATGCCGTTTTCCAGAGGAATCCATTTTCTAAGCCAATCCAGTTTTTCTTCGCCGAACTGTTCAATCGCTTCCCAACCGTCTGCGTTACTGATAGCGGCGCAAATCGTTAAAATAATGATGTCGAGCAATTGATGTTTTTTGTTCCGCTCTACTCGCGGATCTTCAATGGATGAAAAGCATTCTTTTAAACTTGCTGCCACGATACTATATCCAAAAGTGCGTAGTATCGCTGATTTTTAAATCAATTTATATGCGCTTGCCCTGACCAGAATCCCGGAATCACCGATTGCAAAATCGACTTCGCCGCCAGTGACCTGCTTCACCAATCTGTTCTCCGGCGTGGCTTCCAGAATATCCACATCCAGACCTTCCTGAGCGTAATACCCCTGTTCTTTCGCTGCGTAATAGCCGGCAAACTGAAACTGATGTGTCCATTTCAATTGCAGGGAGACTTTTTCTAAAGCGGCAGGTTGTGGATTGGATGGCGGAGCGGCAAAAACCATTTCTGATGTTAATAACAACATCAAAAACAGGATTATGCTCAAGGTGAATTTCATGTTCTGCATAAAAAATCAATGAATCGAAGCGCAGGGATTTTAGCTATTGTACTTTCATTTTTTTAATTAAATCAGCAAAACTGTTTAAAGTTTTCGGCAGCCTTTCCAGATCAAATAACTCTGCCTGATTTTTTAAAGTATTCGCCCATTCTGCCAACGCCGAACAGTGATAATGCGCAGCGATTTTTAGCAATTGCTCACTCACCTCAATCAGCAGGTCTATTTCCATCACCCCTGAATTATGCAGCCGGGCAATAAGCGCCTGATAATCAGAAACCAGTAACGCGATGAGTTCCGGCAAGTTTTGGGTTTCAACGGTCTTTTCAGCTGCAACTTGCACAACCTGCACCGGTTTTGCTTCCGGGATGATTTTTTCGGCAAAAACGGTTGGTTGCCCCAAATAAGCGATTTCAACCTGCGGCAATTCAATGGTAAAACAGCTGCCCCGCCCTACCCTGCTTTCTACCCGCAAACTGCCCCCCATCAGTTCAGTCAGGCGTTTGCTAATGGTTAATCCCAACCCGGTACCTCCATAACGGAGATTTTGCTGTTTTTGCTGGGTAAAGGCATCAAAAATGGCATTCAGCTGGTCTTGCTCAATCCCCATGCCGCTATCGGCAATGCGAATGTTCAGGTTGATGTGTCTTTCATCGGCTCCCGGCTTCATGGTGACATTCACCCGAATAAAGCCCTGATCGGTAAATTTGACGGCATTGCCGACAATATTTAGCAAAACCTGCCGCAACCTGATTTCATCCAGCAATAAACAGGCGGGAATGCTTTCAGAAAACGCCAGGGTAAAAACAATGTTTTTTTCCGTCAGTTGCGGAGTAAAAATCGTCGTAATATCATCAAAAATAGTTTTCAACGACACAGCGGAGATATTGAGTTCAAATTTTCCGGCCTCGATTTTTGATAAGTCCAGAATATCGTTAATCAATTGCAGCAAGGTTTTGCCGCTTCGGTTAATCGCATCGAGATAATGCCGTTGTTTTTCATCCTTGATCAAATCGGACAAAATCGCAGAGAAGCCTAAAATGGCATTCATCGGCGTGCGTATTTCGTGACTCATGTTAGCCAGAAATTCACTTTTTGCCTGGCTGGCGGCAACGGCTTTTTCCTTGGCGTTCATTAGCTCCATTTCAGCCTGCTTGCGCTCTGTTATGTTTTCTACAATCGACCAAATCAGCTCATGTCCGGTTGAGTCGCACATCAATACCCCATTTAAGAGAACCGGATAACGGCTGCCATCTTTGCGGATATATTCTTTTTCATATGGGCCGTAGCGACCGGTGCTGGATAATGACTGGATCTGCAACTGTTCTTGCGGCTCATATTCACGCGGGGTTAAATCCCAGTAGCTTAAGGCCAGAAACTCTTCCTTGCTATAACCTGTGCCTGCATACATTGCGGCATTGATTTCAATAAAGCTGCCGGTTGCCAGTTCATTCAATGCAAAACCGATAGGTGAAAATTCAAACAAAAAGCGGATTTTTTCTTCCAGCAGTTTCCGTTCGGAAATGTCCTGAACGATACCGATAAATTTAAGCGGTGTGCCGTCAGCAGCAAATTCAGCTTTACCTACTGAACGCATCCAGCGAATTTGCTTGTCAGGCAATCTGATCCGGTACTCTACGTCGTATTTTATCCCCTGCTGAAGATGAGTCTGGGTTGCATCAAGCACTTTTTGTCGATCTTCAGGGTGAATGATGGCCAAAAAATCCTCCCAGGTAGGATTTTGTATTTCCGGCATACCGACTAAATCGCAGGCGGTTTGCGACCAAATCTGCTTGTTTGTGATTAAGTCGGCTTCCCAGGTGCCGATTCCGCCATATTTTTGGCTTAGATCAAAGCGCTCCTGAGTTTTTTTCAAGTCTTGCTCTGCCAGTTTGCGGGCGGTGATATCTTCGTAAACCCCAAGCAAGCCAATGGTTTCATTATTCTGGTTTTTAAGCGCGACTTTAGAAGTGCGCCGCCAGAAAGTTGTGCCATCCGGTGTTGTTTGCGGCTCATCGTATGAAATTTTGGCGATTCCCGATTCCAGCACGGCCCGGTCATCATTGCGGTAAAGCTCAGCCTGCTCACGCCAGCCCATCTGATAATCGTCCTTGCCGATTAATTCGGCGGGATGAGACATTCCGGCATCGTTGGCGAAAGCTGTATTGCAGCCAAGAAAGCGTAAATTACAGTCTTTCCAGAAAACCCGCATCGGCACAGTATCGATAATTTTCAGCAGCAGCGCCTTTGATTCAGCCATTGCTATTTCAGCCTGCTTGATAACGGTGATATTTTCATGGCTGACCACCACGCCCTGCTGCATTCCTTTCAGCGGCGTAACCCGCATTGCAAACCAGCGTTGTTCCGTGTTTGTATGACAGGGGAACTCGACTTCAAAACTTTCTCGCAGTCCTTCCAGCACGGTAGTAATGCCATACTGAACCGTGACTGCCTGTTTAAGCTGCGAATAGTTAAACGAACGCTGGCAAACTTTCAGGTAGTTATCACCGGATTTGCAGACTTTGTGTTCAGGCTTGCCGTTGTCTTTGGCAAATTTCTGCCAGGCGCTATTAACGGCAACAATAACTCCGTCCGCATCTAACACCGCAATATGTGAAGTTAAGGAATCAAGAATACTGGCGGTAAAAGCCGCGTTATCCTGCAATTGCCGCTCCATGCGCTTGCGGTCGGTAATGTCAATTTTTACCCCGACATAATTTGTTATCACCCCGGCTGAATTTTTAACCGGGGCAATGTAGGCCTCCTCCCAATAATGCTCGCCATTTTTGCGCTGGTTTATCAGCTCACCATGCCAGACTTGTCCCTGAGTAAGACTGTCCCACATTTGTTGATAAACTTCTGCCGAAGTTAAACCGGAATGCAAAAAGCGCGGATTTTTACCCAGCGCTTCTTCCAGCGAATAACCTGTCACTTCGGTAAACTTGGGATTGACATACTGCAAACTGGCCTGCAAATCGGTAATCACCACCGAAGCCGGACTTTGTTGAATCGCCACTGATAAAGTGCGCAGTTGCTGTTCAATTTTTTTACGGCGGGACACTTCTTTGCGCAGGCGGAAATTCCAGCCTGCAAACAGCATAAATATCAGCAATACCACCATGCCATATTTAATCACGGCCGCAGGTTGAATCCCGGGGGAAACCGGACGGCTAAGCCATTGCTGCTTAATCCTTTCCTGTTCTGCGGTGGAAATGCTGTTGAGGGCTTTGGTGATGATTCCGAACAGTTCAGGATTGCTTTTCACAACCGCCATGCCATGCGGGCTGAAATAACCGGTTTCCCCGGCAAATCCCAACTGCAACATCCCAGCCTCCTGGATGGCATGAGTCGCAGAAGCGGCATCACCAATATAGGCATCAGCTTTGGCCATCGCCACCTTGTTTAAGGCTTCTTTAACATTCTCGACCGGCAGCAGCTCAATTTTAGGATAGTCACGCTGTAGGAACTCCTGCATGAAATAGCCTTTTTCTATCGCCACCCGTTTGCCGTTCAGGTTGCGGAGCGAGCCAATAAAGCCACGACGAATATCGTTAATGATAATGACCGAGTTGCTGACAAACGGCTTGCTAAAATTTAAATATTTACTGCGCTCCGGGGTATTTACTGCACAGGCAACCATATCCAGTTGCCCTGTACGCGCCATCTCCAAAACTTCAGCCCATTTTTTATCCTTCACGAGCTCAAACTCGCCCCCCAGAACCCGTTTCATCTGTGCAATGTAGTCAGCTGCAATTCCTACATAATTGCCGTCTTCATCAATCCACTCATATGGGGCAAAATCACGGTCTATTCCTACACGAATCGGTGAATGCGCTTTTAGCCAGGCATGTTCCTGGGCCGTTAAATTCAGGGTATTACCGGTATAAATGAATTTTGACAGTTCATCTTCATTCAGGGTTCGGGAAATTTTGAGCTGGGCATAAACTTCAGTGACTTTCTGCAAGCGCCGGGCCTCCATTTGCCCCAGCGGAATCAGGTCTGGCAGAATCAGTTTGCGGGTCACATCGGCTTCAAAGCGTAAATGCTCAACCGGCAGTTTGCTGTGGTATTTTCCATGAATCAGCTGCACCAGTTCCTCAGGATGATCCAGGGCATATTGCCAGCCTTTCAGGGTGGCGCGGCGGAATTTTTCTGCCCGGCCCGGATGTTTTGTCAGTTCATCCTGACGGGTGAATAAAATATCGCCGTAAAAATCAATCCCGAAACTTTGCGGATTAATAATGTTGATTTTGAGTTTCTTTTGATGAAAATAAAACGGCTGGTCAGATAAATAAGCCAGCATCACGTCAAATTTGTCTTCAATCAAATCATCATTGCGGAAACTTTGTTTAACGGCGGTGTAATTTTTTTCATCCAGATTCGTCTCTGCCAAAATGGCACGCAAAGAAGCAGAGCCAGCGCCGACGGTATCGAGCATAATCTTTTTGCCGCGCATTTCATAAGGGCTCATAATCCCGGAGCTTTGTTTGGCGATAAAAACCAGCGGGTTATGCTGAAAAATGGCGGCCAGCGCGATAATAGGCTCCCCACGGGCATAGTAGGTCAGAATCCCTGAATCACCGACCGCAAAATCGACTTCCCCGGACACCACCTGTTCCACAGTATCTTTATCGCCAGAGCGTTCCAGAATCTGCACGTCCAGACCTTCCTGCGCATAGTAGCCCTGCTCTTTCGCGGCGTAATACCCGGCAAACTGAAACTGGTGAAACCATTTTAATTGCAGGCTGACTTTTTCCTGTGCTGGAACATTTGCGGCTGTCGCAGAAAAACTGGGAGTTGCAGGCAAAAATAGTATTAGGCAAAGCAGAATATTTACGGCGGTTTTCATGTTGTTCTTGTTTACAGCTATCGGCGGGTAAAAACGAAAGAAGATGAGCTTTTTAGCTCTTTGAAAGCAAAAAGGTGTTGTGCAATTGCTGAATCAAGCTCTCAAACTGCATTAAGGTCTTTGGCAATGTCGCCAAATCAAACAACTCAGCCTGGATTTTTAAAGCGTCTGCCCATTCTGCCAGGAGCTGGCAATGATAAGCGGCGGCAATCTTTTCTAATTCTTCACTTAACTCAATCAGGGCATTTATGTTTAAAAAACCGCTGCTATGTAACCCGGTTATCCGAGCCTGATAATTGTCATGCAGCAATGCGAGCAGTTCTTGCAGCTGTTCCGGCGCCATTTTTTCGCTACTGGTAGCTTCGGTAGCGGGTTGCTGTGTTTCTGTGGGGGGCGGCTCTTTCTGGTCAGTGTTCTCCAGCGGCAAGAAATTTTGCATGGCCGCCAGTAACTCGGCTTTCTTGATCGGCTTGCCAAGCTGGGCATCATAAAATATTTCCGGCAGTGTCTGCGCATTAAATAAAACCGAAGCGGTAATCATCAGAATCGGCACATTGGCATAACCCGGCAAGGCCTTGATTTTTTTGCTGACATGGTTGCCATCTTCTCCGGGCAGACGCCAGTCCATAAAAACCAGATCAAACCGGTGTTGTTCAGCCAGCATCAAGGCTTGTTCGCCGTTTTCGGCCTCGATGATGTGCAGTTCGGGATATTCGTGCAAATAAGAGTTAATCAGATACCGGTTCATTTCAACATCATCCACCAGTAACAGGGTGGCCGGCAAAAAATGCGCAGAGCGGTCTGAAAAAAATGTTTTTTCTTCAACTGCCGGTTCAGACGGGCTGCACAGTTTAATATCCGGCAGAGTAATGGCAAAACAGCTGCCCTGCCCTGTTTCACTTTCCACCCTGATGCTGCCGCCCATCATTTCCACAATCCGTCTGCAAATGGTTAAGCCCAAACCGGTTCCGCCATAGCGGACGCTTTGGTTCTTTTGCTGGGTAAAGGCAGAAAAAATGCTTTCTATCTGGTCCTGGGCTATTCCCATGCCGCTGTCGGAGACGGCAATGGTCAAATCAATGGACTGTCCCGCTTGTGAAGGTTCAGCTGTAACTGCAACACGGATAAAACCTTTGTCAGTAAACTTGACCGCATTGCCGACGGTATTTAACAAAATTTGCCGCAGGCGGATTTCATCCAGAAACAAAAAATGCGGCAGATTTTCAGCCAGTTCCAAACTAAAGCGGATGTCTTTTTCCGTGATTTTTTGGGCGAAAATCAGGTAAATCTCATCAAAAACCTGTTTTATTGACACCGGGCTGTAAGTTAATTCCAGTTTTCCGGCCTCAATTTTTGAGATATCCAGAATATCGTTAATCAGCTGCAACAGGGTTTTTCCGGCAGTTCTGATTGCGGCTAGATAATGATTTTGCACCTCATCACTAATCAGGTCTGACAAAATCGAACTAAAACCCAAAATGGCGTTCATCGGGGTACGGATTTCGTGGCTCATGTTAGCCAAAAATTCGCTTTTTGCCTGATTGGCCAGTTCAGCCCGCTCTTTGGCGGCTATTAGCTCAAGGGTGCGCTGTTTTACCTGATGTTCCAGGTTGTCGTGCTGATATTGCAGTTGCTGGTCACGCGACTGGATTTCGCTGAGCATTAAATTGAAATTGTCCGCCAACAGCCCTATTTCATCCTGGCTCGTATTTTCAACGCGCAGGCTGTAATCCTTACTTTCCGATACCTGCTCAGCCAGTCGTGTCAGCTCCATAATCGGAGAAATGGCTTTGCGGCTCAGGCGTTTGCCCAGCGAAATACCCATCCAGATGCAGGCAAAAGACAATAAAATCACCACAAACAGGTTTTCGCCTAAATGCAGCCAGGTTGTGCGAATGTCGGCATGAATCAATACCCGGCCAACGACTTCATTGCTTTGCAGAATATTTTGTGTGACCTGAATGTCGGTCGGCAGCAAGAGCGCCAGAATGTTTTCTATGGCAGATTTCAGTTCTTTAGGTTGCGGAGAAGCGGCGGCGCTGTAACCGGCAAAGATTTTACCTTCGGCATCATAGATGAAAGCTTCGGTGATTTCAGGCTTCGCCTCCAGGGAAGTTAAAGTGATGCGGGCATGATTTTGGTCATTAAACAGTAATGCGGCCTGGCTGTTTCGGCTAATCACCGAGGCCAAACTCTGCAATTGCTGCGCGGTATCCTGATAAACCTTGAAAATCACAGCTGTGGTGAATAACAGAGTAGTCAACAGACTGGCTAAACCGATGCTCAACACCAGAATCTGGGTCATTTTCTCTGTCAGGGTGCGACCTTGATAATTCACTGGATCACCTCGTCGGCAAGCTGTAATAACTGACTGGCAATGCTTACATTAGCCTTTTTCGCCGCAATCAGGTTAATATCAAAGCGCAGGCGGTTATCTAACTCTTTCATGCCAATCATCCCGCCGGCCTGGGTAAACCCGGCAATAGTGCTAACTGTCAATACAGGCTGTCCGGCCAATGGCGCTAAAATTTCCTGAAGCTGCGGCATTTCACTTTCGCTCACAAACAGCATATTACATTCAGTCATGGTTTTGTTTTTGCCCAGTGCATTCACCTGAATTGTGTGGGAGCCGACTTTTTTACCTTGCAGCAGGGAAATACTGGCTGAGAGCGGCTGCGAACCTGACACGCAAATCAGCAAAGGCGCATTGGCGTTGCTGAGATTAGGCCAGGTCACAAATTTGGCGAAATTGTAAATAAAACTGACTTTTATCTGTTGCTCGGTATCGCTATCGGCATAAACAGCGGGCGACAAAAAAATAAACAGCAGGCAGCAGCTAAAGGCAAGTTGGGAAAGCCTGAAAGCAAAAGTTTTTTCCATCAGTCTAATCATTAAAACGAAACACTGACCTTCCCGAACAGGCTACGGCGAATCTGGGTTTGCGGTAATTCAGAAACAGTATTGCCAAATTCAAGGTGCTGATTATCAAACAAGTTTTGCCCCACCAGCGACAACTCCAGGTTTTTAACCGGTTTCCAGCCCAAGCGCAAATCGAAAGCCACATAAGCAGGAATATCGTAGTAGCCCACTGGGTCTACATAACGCACCATGGTATCCAGCTCAACATGATGAGGTAAATTGGCCAAGGCTCTAAAATGAAACTGCTGCTGCGGTGAATCACGCTCGACCCGTACCCCGTCTGAAAAAAACGCATTTGCCGGGGCGTGTAAACTGGTTCTGATAAACCAGTAGGAGGGTTGCAGTTTTAGCCATTCGGTAGGTTGCCATTGCGAAGTTATTTCTATGCCGATGGATTCGCCGGTCATTTTATTGGTAAATTTTGCCGGGATTTCAACATGCGGAGCCGGGGTAAAAACTAGAGCGGCAGCGGCTGTATTCACTTCAACTGCTTGCAGGCGGTCATAGTTATTATAAAAACCGGCCACATCAAATGACAGGGTTGAAGTCGGCTGCCAGCGATAACCTAACTCAAATTCCAAAACGTTTTCAGCTTTCATCTGCGGATTGCCATTGGCCAATACCATGGCAGGAAATCCAAAAACGGTTCCGGCAGTGTTCGATAAATTCTGAATATTGTGATTGGAAATGTTGGGGGTACGTACCGCGCGGGAAATCGCCGCCCACACGCTCTGTTTGTCATCTGGTGTCCATAACAGCCGGATATTGGGTTGTACTTCAATGCCGGTGAAATCATTGTGTTCAACACGGGTGCCGAGAGTGACTTTCAACTCATTTGGCAGCAAGGTGATGTCGTCCTGCAAAAATGCGCTGAATAACTGTAAATTCCGCTGCTCAGGGTTAAAGCCCAGTTTGGGGCTTTGATTGGCGGAAAAGCCAAAATAGCGATAACCCAGCCCCCAAATAATATCGTGACTATCTAACCAGTTGAAACGATGCTGAAAATCGACATCAAAGGTTTTTTCGTGCATTTTGAACGGGGTAACGAATAGCCAGTCACTGTCATCCTGCTTGTAATACATTTGCAGCGCAGTTTCGGATGTAGCTGAAAATTTATGAGTCCAGCGGCTTTGAATATTGCCGCCCTGATTGCTGACAGGCGAATATTGATTGGTTACAGAGCCGGTGGCTAAGGCAAAAGTTTCCAAGTCACCCGCACGGGAATGATAAAGATCGCCTTGTGTCACCAAAGTATCTTCGTTACTCAGATTCCATTCAGTTTTAAAGCCGGCCTGGTAATTTTTCCAGTGATCCTGGGCATTGTCGCCGTTCAGGGTGTTATTGTGATTGCGCTTGAAGCCTTTGGCATAAACCCGGTAATGGAAATTATCGCCCAATTGCCCGCCATAACGGCCGCTGCCAAAAACCTGCTCCTGATTGCCTGCCCCTGCCGTCAACAACGCGCCGTGTGTATCTTTTGCGCTTTTGGTGATGATGTTGATGACGCCGTCTACCGCATTCGCGCCCCACATGGCCGCGCCCGCGCCGCGTATCACTTCGATCCGGGCAATATCTTCCAGCGGAGTGTCTTCGCGATGCCAGAATACCCCGGAAAACACCGGCGTATAAAGTGCTCTGCCGTCCATCAGCACCAACAGATTGGTGGAAAAACGGCCATTAAAACCCCGCGCACTGATGCCCCATTTGTTGGCATCAATTTGAGCTACCTGCAAGCCCGGCACCATCCGCAAAACTTCAGGAATGCTGGTAGCCCCGGAACGGCGGATATCCTCCTGCGACACCACAAAAATTGCCGCTGCCGAATTTTTCACGCTTTGTTCTTTTTTGCCAACCGAGGTATTCAGTTTTAAAGCCATCAGCTGTTCCAGCGGCATCGCCAGAAAGTCATCCAGAGCCGGTTCCGGCTTGATTTCAGCAGCATAAAGACTGGATACAAATGAGCTTAATGCAAGCAAGGTCAGTTTTTTCATATTTCAGCCTCAACGGTTGACGCAATTAACCGGCTAATTATTACACTTAATTTTCGATAACCCTAAGTGCTTTCTTGGCGACCGGTCTAAATCTTTTCGGCTAATTGTTTAAGCAGGCCATCAAATTGGCACAGCGTTTTCGGCAGCTTTTCCAAATCAAATAATTCTGCCTGCGTTTTTAAAGTGTTTGCCCAGTGAAACAAAACATCACAATGATATTGCTCTGCCAGCAATCGCAACTGTTCGGCAAGATTAATCAAGGTATCTATCTGTAACACGCCGGAATTCTTAAGTTGCGCAATCGTCATTTGATAGTTGGAAGCCAGCAATGCCAATAACTCAGGTAAACTTTCGCTTGATGTGATGTTTTCAGACGCTGTTTCAGTGGCAAAAGTATTTTCCGGTTCGGCAGTGACTTTCTGGCTTGCTTGATCTGCTAAAAACAACTGCATGGCATTAAGCAGTTCTGTTTTATTCAGGGGCTTACTTAATTGCAGGTCATAAAAAACTGTTTGTTGTGATTCTTGCACAGACAGCACAGAGGCACTAATCATGATAATCGGCACTGCGGCATAACCAGGCAGGGATTTGATTTTTTTGCACAATTCATCGCCATCCATGTCAGGTAAGCGGCGGTCCATTAAAATCAGCTCAAACGGCTGTTGTGTTATCAACGTTAAAGTCTGTGCTGCCGTTTCGGCCTCGCTGAGAACTAGCTCAGTGAATTCTGCCAAATAGGAGCAAATCAGTTGGCGATTCAAGCGGATGTCATCAACCAGTAAAATCCGTGCCGGTTGAAATTTAACCGACGCAAAATTCAAAGCGGGCAAAGACTGGCTGACGATTTTTGACTGGCTATGCCCAATTTCAATCGCGTTTAAAGTTAAGGTAAAACAACTGCCTTTGCCCACTTCGCTTTCAACACTGATATGACCGTGCATTAATTCCATCAGCCGCCGGCAAATCGTCAAGCCCAAGCCTGTGCCGCCATATTCGAGACTTTGATTGTCCTGCTGGGTAAAGGCGGCAAAAATTTTTTCCTGCTGTTCTTTGGGAATTCCTGTGCCGCTATCACACACATCAATCTGCAAATTAACTTCTTTATCAGGAACGCTAAAGCTGACCGCGACCTTGATTGTCACAAAACCTTTCTCAGTGAACTTAAAGGCGTTGCCAAGCAGATTTAATAACACCTGCCGCACCCGGATTTCATCCAGCAGCAAAGTATCGGGCAGGTTTTCATCGATTAACACCGAAAACGCAAGATTTTTATCAGCCGCTTTTTGTGAAAAAATAATGCTCACATCATCCAGCAAAGTTCTGAGGGAAACCGGGCTATATTGCAGGGTGAATTTTCCGGCCTCAATTTTGGACAAATCCAGAATGTCATTAATCAACTGCAACAAGGTTTTGCCGCTGCGATGAATGGCATCCAGATAATAACGCTGGGTGGCATCGGTAATCAGGTTATTCAAAATTTCGCTAAACCCTAAAATCGCATTCATCGGGGTACGGATTTCATGGCTCATGTTGGCAAGAAATTCGGATTTGGCATGGCTGGCGGCAATTGCCATTTCTTTGGTACGCCGCAATTCTGCTTCCGCCTGTTTGCGTTCTATGGCAATGCTGGTCAGGCGGGCTAACTGTTCAATAAAGTCAATGTCCGATTTTTCCGGGGTGTGCGGTTGATGATGATAGATGGCAAAAGTACCGAGCACCTGATGTGAAGAGGATAGAATCGGCTGCGACCAGCATGAGCCCAGCCGGGCTTTGGCGGCAAGTTGTTTATAGGGAGTCCAATACGGATGAGAGGAAATGTCTTCAACAATAACGTGCTCTCCGGTAAAAGCCGCTGTTCCGCAGGAACCTACGCCGATGCCGATTTCAATGCCGTTCACTGCGGCATTATAAAAATCCGGCAGACTGGGCGCGACACCGTCAATTAAATGCTTACCTTCCCTATCCAGCAGCAGAACGCTGCAAAGCATCGCCGGATTGAAATGCTCCACACCTTGCACAATTTCTTCAAGAATGTAGCGAAGTTCATTATCACCCGCCAATAGTATCAGGATATGATTGCGAAATTGCTCGTACTGTTCTGCCTGTTTGCGTCTGCTGATGTCGCGTGAGGAGTTAAACAATACCAGCCTGCCTTCCAGTTCAACTCGAAAGCCGCTTACTTCCACCTGAATGACGCTACCATCTTTACAGCGATGCCGGGTCTCGAACACTGAACGCTGAGGGTTTGCAAACTGTTGCTTGACCAATCGTCTACATTCATCAGGCGCAAAGTTGACATCCCATTCAGTTACATTCATGCCAATCATTTCATCACGCTGATAACCCAACATAGCGCAGAATGAATCACTGATCTCGATGATATTGCCTTCGGTATCGAGGATATGAATGCCGTCACTGGCATTGTGCAGCAGCGCCAGGTTTTTTTCGCTTTCCCTGAGCACCGCCTGTTCGGTCAGTTTTCGTTGGGTGATATTTTCGTGACTGATAACCACGCCCTGCTGGGTATTTTTTAACGGCGTAACCCGCATGTAAAACCAGCGTTGTTCTGTCGCGGAATGACAGGGATACTCCATCTCAAAAAAAACACGGGTTCCTGCCAACACTGCCATAATTCCGTATTGCACAGTGACAGCCTCTTCAAGATGCCAGTCATCAAAGGCTTTTTGACACTGCTCAAAGTAACTTCGGCCCACCATATAGTCGCAGTCTTTTGGCAAATTATTTTCTTCGGCAAACTGTTTCCAGCCGTGGTTGACGGCAATAATAATCCCGTTCGGGTCCACAACCGCAATATGGGCTGTTAAAGAATCAAGAATGCTGGTGATAAAAGCCTGGTTATCGCGCAACTCCTGCTCCATGCGCCGCCCTTCAACACTGCGGCGGTAAAAAATAATGCCAAGGCTGAGCAGAAAAACAGCGACAATCGGGGTAAGATATTTTATTAGCAGCGGCAGTAAGGCTTTTTCCTCATAAATACCAAACCATTTTTCATACAGTCTGTCATAAATGCCATTGGCTTTGGTCAATGCCAAACCTTCGTTGATTTTAGCCAGCAGTTCGGCATTGCCTTTATGTACCGCAAAGGAAAATTTCTGTGCAAATCCGACCTTGACCGGCAGCATTTTGATGTTTTTAATCTTTAGTTTTTCCAGAGTTTGCTTTCCTGCCAGCTTGCTAAGCAACAGCGCATCGCTCTGGCCGGCTGCCAGCAACCGAAAACCTTTATCAGCGGTATCAACCAGGATTAACTGCTTTTTCCAGCCTTTCGACAAAGCGTAATCGTGAGCTAAATCACCATTCAAAACGATAATGCTTTTATCGTTCAAATCTGCCTCTGAATTAATCCTGTTCTCACTATTGCGGACAAAAATAGCGCCGTTGACAATCACATGCGGGACGGTAAAGTCAGAAAATTGCCGGCGTTCGTCAGATTGTGCCAGATTAATCAGCACATCAATTTTTCCAGCTTTAAACTCTTTTAGAACATCGTGAAAGGGCAAGACCCGAATGGTCGAGGAAAGATGGCTTTCTGCTGCTACAGCCCGCCATAATTCGACAGTAAAACCATCAGCCTCGGCATCGGTCAGGCCCAATGCAAATGGCGGATAATCCTGTTCACTACCGACAATCAATGGTTTGTCATTACCATGACTGAATGGACTGAAGCCAAATAAAAACGCTAACAGCAAAATAAACAGTGAGTTTCTCATAATTTTTAGCTTTGTGCTGTCAGGTTCCGAAGCGTAACTTAGAAGATGGCTAAAAATAACTTCCCTGTTTTTTTGCCCCTTCCTCCTGAGCTTGCCGAAAGGTGTTGTAGCTGGAAGGGCTTGCCACGAAAGGATTTAGGGATGTTATTGCTGACCATATTCTTAAATTATAGTTTTCGATTTTAAACTTACTGTAGTTCCTTAGGTAACTTTACCGTAATAGTGGTTTCCTGAGCATTTGTTGTCATGGCAATGCTGCCTTTTTGAACTTCGGTCATCAATTTTGCAGAATAAGTGCCAAGCCCCGTGCCATGAACCTTACCTGCGGTACTGTATTTTTCAAAAAAAGTTTCCCGGATGTTTTCCGGCACAGTGCCCGGATTGCTGATGCTAATCAACATCTGATTGTCACAGGAGCTCATGGCAATAGTCACGGTATTTCCGGCAGAGCAGGCTTCAATGGCATTGCGGATTAAATTGGCAAACAAGGAATAAGATAAATTTTGTTTGGCCAGCATAAGAAAGGATTTGTCGTCATTGTCTTCTTCCCCTTCCACCAGAATTTTTATTGTTATCCCATATCCGTTGGTCAGCATGTGCAAATCCCTAACCACACGTTTGATGATTGTCACCATATCGACCTGTTCAGGGCGATATTGATAACGTCCGGTTTCCATTTTAAACAGATCCAGAGAGTTATTAATCATGTTCAGCATTTCACTGCCTGCCGTGAGCATTTTTTCCAGATAACCGCGCTGAGTTTCAGTCAGGTTGTTGTCTAGCAACATTAATTGCGGGTAGCCTAGCAACGCATTCAGCGGGTTTTTTAAATCATGACGGGTAATGCGCTCAATATGCTCGCGCAGGTTGGCATTTTCCTCCAGGGCCGCATTTTTTAACTGTAATTCATGTTTGCTACGCACCCGCTCCAGATGCAAAGCGACCTTGGCCTGAACCACAGGAATCGAAAACGGTTTGTGAATATAATCCACCGCTCCCAGCGACAAACCTTTTAACTCATCAGTGCGGGCAATGGCAGCTGTGACAAAAATAACCTCGGTATCCTGGGTTTTCGGGTTGGCTTTTAGAGTCTGGCAAACCTCAAATCCGCTCATGCCGGGCATCATAATATCCAGCAAAATCAGGTCAGGAACGTGTTCTTCAGCCGCTTTCAGAGCCATTTCTCCACTTTGGGCTATGGTAACCCGATAGTTTTGCTGCCGTAATACCGTGCCCAGTACCCGGATATTTTCAGGGTTGTCATCAACAATCAGAATATGCGAGTTTTTATCTGTCATCAAAAATTACCTCTGGAAAAAATATTCATACCAAGCATCATAAAATATGGGTTAAAACCGAAACTAACGAAGGCTGACAGGTGTAAAAATCAGCATTTTTTGCCACAATTTCACGCGCCACCACGCCGCCAAAACCAATGACTTTTACCCCGACCTGCTGGGCTTCTAAATCGGTTTTGCCATCGCCTACCATCACTACTTTGTCAGGTTCTGCACTGACAGCCTGACAAATGACAGCTTTACCGCCATTTCTGGCCAACGGAGATTGGCGGTCAAAGTCCTGATAACTGCCGTCGTCATTAAAATAAATATCCACCGCGTGAACCTGGCTTTCGGGCAGATTCAAAAACCGTGCTAACGGTAAAATCGCCTGCCGCAGGCCGCCGCTGATAATATGCACCTGTTTTTGTTGTTGTTGCAAAGTCTGAAATACTTCTGCTGCGCCATCCACGATTTGGCTAATGTACAAAGCGGCGATTTCTTCGATAGCCGACCGGTCGGGGCGAATTAATTCCAGCCGTTTTTGATACACGGCTTCCAGAGGCAACTCGCCATTCATTGCGGCATCGGTGAGTTTAGCCATTTCTGCACCCAAACCTACTCGTTTAGCACACTCGTCTATACCTTCGATTTTGCTTAAGGTACTGTCGCAATCAAAACAAACAATTTCAAAACTCATTAGACTTCTCAAAAGAGGGAGTACAAAACATGTTTTGTACTCCGAAACAATCTTAAATTACCCGCACTGACAATACACCGTCAACTTTGCGCAGGTTTTCCAGCACTTGTGCCGGGACATCGCCGTTTACGTCAATCAATGTGTAAGCATAATCTCCGCGTGATTTATTGGTCAGGTCAATGATGTTAATTCCGGCATCGCCTAATACCGAAGAAACATGCCCGACTACGCCAGGAACGTTTTGATTGGCAATCACAACCCGCGTTCCTTCTTCATCCATCGGCACAACCACTTCAGGAAAATTAACCGCATTGCGGATAATCCCTTGCTCCAGAAATTCACGAATCTGGTCTGCCACCATCGCCGCGCAATTGTCTTCCGCTTCTTCAGTTGAAGCGCCCAAATGCGGTAAAGCTACAGCGCGAGGATGATTAACTAATGCAGGTGAGGGAAAATCACAAACGTAAGCATGTAACGCGCCTGAATCCAAAGCTTCAACGACAGCCGCTTCATCCACCACACCGGCACGGGAGAAATTCAGCAAGGTTGCGCCTTTTTTCATTTTGGCAATGCGTTCTTTGTTGATAGTGTTTTTGGTTTTATCGTTTAATGGAATATGCAGAGTGATAAAATCAGAACCCGATACTAAATCATCTATATCGGTTGCAGGAATGGTAGAAGAATTGAGTTTCCATGCGCTTTGCAGAGAAATAAACGGATCAAAGCCGATAATATTTAAACCTAATGCCGCCGCTGCATTGGTGATCCTGACCCCGATTGCTCCCAATCCCAACACGCCCAGCGTTTTTCCGGCAATTTCAAAACCGGCGAAATCCTTTTTATCTTTTTCAACCTGCGTATTCATGCTTTCAGCATCGCCTTCCAGCTTGCTGACATAGCTTAACGCCGCTGGAATATGTCTCGAAGCCAATAACATACCGGCGATAACCAGTTCCGCAACCGCGTTTGAGTTGGCACCGGGGGCATTAAAGACCGGAATGCCGCGCTTGGTATATTCTTCCACCGGAATATTATTAACCCCCGCTCCCGCACGGCCAACCGCTTTCACTGAATCAGGAATCGCTACGCCATGCAGTTTGAAAGAGCGCAGCAAAATGGCATCAGGGTTATTCTGTTGTGATGAAACGGCATATCGCTCACTCGGAAGCCTGTCCAGTCCGGCTGAAGAGATATTGTTGTAGGTCAAAATATTAAACATTTATGTTTTTCCTTGCTTTCGTTGTTGTGATGACAATGCTGTACACGCTTTGGCATTTAGAAGTGAGCATTTTACCAGCTTTGTTATAATCACGAGGCCAAAAACTACAAAACACTTCAGCGCATGACGGAAAACACTCCCGCTTTCTTTTCAATCAGCAAAATCTGGAAATATGCCTTAATCCTTTTTTCCGGGTTAATTCTGCTCGCCAGCATTGCCAGTGTGGTTTGGAAACCGCAGCGGATTATGCCGGCACCGGACGTTACTTTTGTAACCCTTCACGGCGAAAAACTTACCTTGAAAAATCTGCGCGGCAAACCGGTGCTGGTGACATTCTGGGCCACAGACTGTCCCAGCTGCGTGAAAGAAGTATCAGATTTCACTGATTTATATCAACAATTTCACGCCAAAGGTTTGGAGATTATCGCCGTTGCGATGGCTTACGACCCGCCCAATCATGTGCTGGAAATGACGCAGGCGAAACAGATTCCTTATCATGTCGCCCTGGATTTACGCGCTGAACACGCGCTGGCTTTTGGCAAAATTGAATTCACCCCGACTACCTTTTTAATCAATCAGGCCGGACAAATTGTGTTTAGCAAAATCGGCCTGTTTGAAATGGAAGAGATGAAACAACGTTTACAACAACTTTTACAAGGAGCCGCCTGATGTGGTTAAAAGCTTTACATTTGATTTTTATGGTGACATGGTTCGCCGGACTGTTTTATCTGCCGCGATTATATGTTTATCACGCCATGAGTGAGGACGAAATCAGCAACGAGCGCTTTAAAGTCATGGAGCGGAAACTGTTTTTCGGGATTATGACGCCCGGAATGATTGTGACGTTTATCTTTGGCATCTGGATGTTAGCCGATTATGCCTGGGCGATTTACGGTCATGCAGGTTGGTTACACGTCAAAATGACATTGCTGGCGTTAATGGTGGTTTACCATTATTTTTGCTACGTTTGGCTGCTGGATTTTAAATATGACCGCAACCAGCGCAGTCATGTTTTTTATCGCTGGATGAATGAAGTGCCGGTGCTGTTTTTGGTGGGAATTATTATTCTGGCGGTGGTGAAGCCTTTTTAAAAATCGCCCGCCCGCTATCGCTTGATATAGCGAAGATTTCTGCAAATGAAATTCATAACAGATTGATTTTTAAATATATTTTTATTATCACTGTAACTATTTGATTGTATTGTCCTTTGCAAGAAATAGCCTTGCAGGCGCTAGAAGTGTATTAGCTGTTGCTGTAGAATTCGCGGCCTTTCGTGTTTAAAGACACTCAGCAGACCTTCTAAAGTCAGGAAAAAACAGCAATGCCAGCACAGTTACAAGTCGTGAAAAATACCGTTACCGACATTCCTTTACAACCGGCCTCGATTGATATTTGGGACTCCAAATACCGCCTGAAAACCAAAGACGGTCAACCTGTTGATAAAGATATTGACGCAACCTACAGCCGCGTTGCCAAAGCTTTATCCGAGGTTGAAGATTCTGAGGAAAAACGCAAACATTGGTACAAAGAGTTTTTATGGGCCTTGCGGCACGGGGCAATTCCAGCGGGGCGCATCACTTCCAATGCCGGCGCGTTAGCCCATAAACCTGCCACTTCCACTATCAACTGCACAGTTTCCGGCACCATTGCCGATTCGATGGACGATATTCTGCATAAAGTGCATGAGGCCGGGCTGACCTTAAAAGCCGGTTGCGGTATCGGTTATGAATTCTCCACGTTAAGACCTAAAGATGCTTATGTGTCCGGTGCGGGTGCTTATACTTCCGGGCCTTTGTCGTTTATGGATATTTACGACAAAATGTGTTTTACCGTCTCCTCAGCAGGCGGCAGACGCGGTGCTCAAATGGCAACCTTTGATATTGGCCATCCTGATGTAGTGGAGTTTATCCGCGCCAAACGCGAAAACGGTCGCTTGCGGCAATTTAACCTGTCGCTGTTAATTACGCACGAATTTATGGAGGCAGTGAAAAACAATGCCCAGTGGCACTTGTCCTTTCCATTGTCAGAAAAAGAATGGCAACAGGACAAACTGGATTTAAACGATTCCAGCGTTATCGTTTGGCGGGATTTACCCAGCAAGGAAAATTACATCACCAATGCCGATGGTCTGGTGGCCTGCCGGATTACCAAAACCATTCCGGCGCAACGCCTGTGGGACATCATTATGTCGTCCACTTACGATTACGCGGAGCCTGGCTTTATTCTGATTGATAAAGTCAATGAAATGAACAATAACTGGTTTTGTGAAAATATCCGCGCCACCAATCCCTGCGGCGAACAACCGTTGCCGCCTTATGGCTCCTGTCTTTTAGGTTCTATCAACCTGACCCGTTTTGTCGAAAAGCCATTCACTTCGGAAGCTTATTTTGACTGGGACGCTTATCGTAAAACCGTGCAGATTTTTACCCGCATGTTGGATAACGTGGTGGAAATTAACGGTTTGCCGCTGGCGCAACAACGCGATGAAATTATCAGCAAACGCCGGCACGGCATGGGCTATTTGGGCTTAGGCTCTACTGTCACCATGCTGGGGATGAAATATGGTGATGAAAAATCACTGAGCTTTACTGAAGAAGTTACTAAAATCTTGGCAGTTGAAGGCTGGAAAGTGGCTTTGGAGCTGGCGAAAGAAAAAGGTTGTGCGCCGATTATGGGGCGGCAGTTTATTGTCAGTGGTGAAATGTTACATAAACGTCCTGAAATGATTACTGATGGTTACAAAGTTGGTGATCTGATTGCGGGAAAAGTATTACACGCCAAATACAGCCGCTATATGCAGAAAATCGCACAGGAAGAACCGGAACTGGTCGCACAGTTGATTGAAACCGGTGCGCGTTTTACCCATCACAGCTCGATTGCCCCGACCGGCACGATTTCGCTGTCGTTAGCCAATAATGCCAGCAACGGCATTGAGCCAAGTTTTGCCCATCATTATTCCCGCAACGTGATTCGGGAAGGGAAAAAATCGAAAGAAAAAATTGATGTGTATTCTTTTGAGTTGTTAGCCTATCGACATTTGGTCAATTCGCAAGCGATGCCTTACAGCGAAGACCCCGCGCATAAATTGCCGGATTATTTTATTGCTGCGGATGACGTTACGCCGAAACAGCATGTCGATATTCAGGCTGCGGCGCAAAAATGGATTGATTCGTCGATTTCCAAAACTGCGAATGTGCCGACCGATTATCCGTATGAAGATTTCAAACATATCTATCAATATGCTTATGAGCAAGGTTTGAAAGGCTGTACCACGTTCCGGTTTAATCCTGAGGTGTTCCAAGGTGTGTTGGTAAAAGAGTCGGATTTGGAAAATACTACTTATCAATTCACGCTGGAAGACGGTTCAGTGGTGGAGTTTAAAGGCAATGACGAGATTGAGTATGACGGCGAAATTCACTCTGCGGCGAATTTGTTTGATGCGTTGAAAGAAGGATATTACGGGAAATTTTGAACATCAAAACTGAAAACTGCCAGTTTTTTAAGGACTGGCAGTCTGCAAATCAAGCTAAAAAAACTTCGGGTGAAACATGAAAGCGTTAACTTAAAGCTTGAATCTGTTTTTTTATTCAACTCCCGCTTATCCTGTAAAGTTTCAAAAATAAACCTTTCTTACTGAACACTCACCCCTGATTCATCAGAGAACTGCATTGGCTGCTGTATAACCAGCACATCAAGTTCCTCTGCCAAATCTTTTGGTAATGCGGCAAACGGCGCAGCCATTTGAACAATGTTTTTCGCGGCCTCATCAAGAGGGGGTGTGCCGGACGATTTTTTGATTTTCAGACTGTGAATACTGCCATCAGCGTTAATCCCGACTTCCAGCACCAGCCTGGCAGAAAAATCTTTTTGCCGCGCGGCTTCAGGGAAATTCAGATTAGCAATCCGCTCTATTTTAGCTCGCCAGTCCTGTTTGTATTGCCGTGCCGCGGCTTTATGCTCGCG
Source organism: uncultured Pseudomonadota bacterium (assembly GCA_903875455.1). Classification (GTDB taxonomy): domain Bacteria; phylum Pseudomonadota; class Gammaproteobacteria; order Methylococcales; family Methylomonadaceae; genus CAIQWF01. The sequence continues at coordinate 27,923 of CAIQWF010000005.1, read as the reverse complement.
GACGGAATTAAGCGATTTAATTCGGCTTTCACTGGCAGATGACGCCTGATTGCCAAACTTTTCACCGACCTGGGCAATTTGTGCGGCCAAATCATCCATTGATAATATCGGCTGCGAATTGTCAGAATTTGAGACTTTGTGATGCGGTGTTTTTTTAGCTGGTTTTTTTTTGGCTTTTTTCCCAGATTTTACAGGTACAGCTACAGGTTTATCACTAATATCTGGCTGTGCTATCTCAGGAGTTACATCAACCTTTTCCATTTCAGCCGGCTTACTAACTGGCGGAGTATCAGGATGAGTATCAGTATTTAAATCTGGAGTCGGCTCAACGATAGCGGGTGCTACAAACATATCTGGCGCAACTGAGTGTTCGGCAATAATTGGCTTAATCGGCCTTTTTGCGCCAATCTTTGGGGTTGTAGCTTTGTTTTTTTTGCTTATCTTGGAATGAGCGTTTTTTGGCAGTGGCGGTAAAACTGTCTGCTGTTTTTTAGATTGGGAGTTGCTCTTTACCTTAGCATGATGAGTGGGCTTTACTGTTGGTATTTTTGCAACTTTTTTATCAGTCTCAACAGGCTTTTGCACTTTTTCGGCTGGAAATTTCGCCACAGGTTTGATTTTGATAAGCGTTACTGCGACTGTGTTTTTTTGTTGTGAGACCTTGGGAAAAACAATGCTGATGCCTGAAATCACTAGAAAGTGCAGCACACTGGTAATCAGCAATGCAACCAAAAGCGGCATATTGATGAGAGAAGTTTTCGGCACAATAATAGGAGGTGAACTAATCAGCATTTAAGAGAGGCTTTAAAATTCAGCTTAATTAATCCATTTTTGGAGTAAAGTATAAGCAATCGCAATCAGGGTGGGGCCTAAAAAAATCCCAACCAGACCAAACGCCAGCACACCACCAAATACCCCCAAAAAAATCAAAACAAAAGGTAAATTGCTGCCTTTACTGATGAAATAAGGTTTCAATACGTTATCAACGGTACTAACCACACCAACACCCCACACCGCCAGAAAAATTGCCCAGCCGGTTTGTTCTTGTTGAAATAACCACAACGCAGCAGGAATCCAGATTAATGGCGGTCCAACAGGAACCAAGGATAAGAAACAGGTTAATACCCCTAATAGCAGCGGACTGGGAACGCCAGCCAACCAAAAACCAATACCGGCCAAAAATCCTTGCGCCACTGCCGTGCCAAGAATCCCATACACCACACTTTTAATAGTGTCACCCGCAATTTGCAATAAGTTCGCCGCTTCATGCCCCCCCATTCGTGTAGCCAGTGCCACTGATTTTTCCGATAACAATTTGCCATCGCGATAGAAAAAAAAGGCAATAAACACGCTCAAACTTAAATACAAAATTCCTTCGCCTAAATGCGCTGCGATTTGTAATGCCCAGCTTCGTAGCGGCAGTAAATATTGCATTAAAATCTTGGTTAATTGCACGCTGCTGCCTGCCATCGCTTGCCATTTCGCGTACAAAGCTGAACCAATCATTGGCAATTGCTTAATCCAGACGGGAGGTTCTGGCAACCCCTGTTTGAGTAATTGCCGAGCCATATCCAGCAGGGCAGAAATATTGTCAGCAAAACTTGCTCCTAACAGGATTAATGGAAAAATCAATATCATGGCAATGATTAATACCATCAAGGCACTGGCAAGGGCTTTTTTACCTGCCATGGTTTTTTCAAGACGCAAATAAATCGGCCAGGTTGAAAAAGACAGGATAATTGCCCAGAGAATGGCGGAAAAAAACGGCTGCAATATCAGAAAACATCCCATGATTAACAAGGCAATCAGGGTGATGCTGGCAATTCGGTCTATGCGGTTTTCGCTGAGCATGATGTGATTTACTTCTGTAGTTGCAACACTTGCCAACGTTGATTAACAAGGCCTTGCAGCGGTTGATACTGAATTTTATAAGCCATTTTTGGGCAATTTTTAATCCAGAAACCTAAATAAACATAGCGCAATCCTGCATTCCTTGCCTGCTCAATTTGCCATAATACAGCGTAAACCCCAAGGCTGTAACTGGAAAACCTGGGATCAAAAAAAGTATAAACCGCCGATAAGCTGTTATCCAGATAATCAACCACTGCCACGCCCGCGAGTTCGTTTGCAATGGAAAACTCGACAAATCGGGTATGACACCAGGAGCTCCCCAGAAAATTAACATAATCATCAACACTGGAATTTGCCATGTTGCTGTCGGCATGACGCTGTTTTTGATAACGCATATACATTTCATAATGGGCAGATTCAAACAGCGCGGGTTTAATGATTGCCGTGGTGTTGGCATTAGTCTGCAAGCAGCGTTTTTGCTTGCGGTTCGGTTTAAAATCATTCACATCGATTCGCACCGCCACACATTCTTGACAATAAGCGCATTGCGGGCGATAAACATCATCACCACTGCGCCGAAAACCGTGTGCAATCAATTGTGAATAAATCGCATTGTTCAATTCAAAACTGGGACTAACAAACGCCGATTGCGCCAGTTCGCCAGTCAGATAATTGCATGGATGCGGAGTGGAAATGAATAACGGGATGGAAGTCATTGCAGTTGCCACGCCTTGGGGTGAGGTGGAGTTTCACAATATTTGTCTAACAAATCAATAAAATGCTGACGACTGACTTCGTGAGCTCCCAGACTGGCTAAATGAGCGGTGTGCATTTGGCAATCTATCAATTGATAATTCCATGCGGTCAGATGCTGTACCAATTGCACAAATGCCACTTTGGAAGCATCGGTTTTGGTGTGAAACATCGATTCGCCAAAAAATACCTGTCCCATCGCCACACCATAAAGCCCGCCGACCAATTGCCCTTCAAACCAGGCTTCAGCTGAATGGGCAATTCCCAAACGATGCAAGTCAGTATAAGCCTGTTTTATTTCCTCGGTAATCCAGGTGCCGTTGGTGTATGAACGTGGCTTTGCGCAATTTTCAATCACTTGGCTGAATGCTCGGTCAATGCTGAAAACAAATTTGCCAGACCGGATGGTTTTGCTCAAGCGGCGGGAAACATAAAGTTGATGCGGCAGCAAAATCAGGCGTGGATTTGGCGACCACCATAAAATCGGGTCATCAGGATTAAACCAGGGAAAAATTCCGTGTCGATAAGCGTTGATAATTCGGGTTGGCGACAAGCATCCCCCCACCGCCAGCAGACCTTCCGGCTCTTGCAAAGCTTTATGAACTGGAGGAAAAGGTTGCTCAGGCTGGTAAGGATTTAAAACAGTGAGGTTCACGGCTGGCATTCTTCCATGCAAAGAGCCAAAGCCTCATCCCAGTTTGGTAGTACTAAAGAAAAACGTTCACTCAGGGACTGTGTTGAAATTCTTGAATTATGCGGTCTTTTCGCAGGAGTAGGATATTGGCTGGTAGGGATTTTTTCAATGGCTTTGATTTTTAAAGCTTCTTTATTTATCACCAATTGTGCTATTTTTGAGGCAAAACCATGCCAGGTTGTCTCACCGCTTGAAGCAAGGTGATAAAGGCCGGATTGAAATTTTTGCGCTTTTCGTTCTTGTGCAGCCTGCCTAACGATATGTGCAGTGGCTTCGGCAATTAACCGCGACCAGGTTGGAGCGCCATACTGGTCATCAATGACATTCAAAACTTCCCTGTCTTTCATCAGCCGCAACATCGTTAATAAAAAATTTCCGCCTCTGCTGCCATAGACCCATGAAGTTCTGAGAATCAAATGCTCAACCCCGCTGTCTTGGATTGCGCGTTCCCCGGCCAATTTGCTCAACCCATAATAATTAACAGGATTTGTGGCATCGGTTTCCAGATAAATCTCTTGTTTACTGCCATCGTAAACATAATCAGTTGAATAATGGATTAACAAAGCATTAAGTTTCTTGGCTTCTTCCGCTAACACTCCTGGCGCAACACCATTAATTTGCATTGCCGCCTGTTGCTCGGTTTCCGCTTTATCAACGGCAGTATAGGCTGCGGCATTAACAATCACATCAGGTTTTATTTGCCTGACAACGGTGGAAATCGAATCATTATCTGCCAAGTCCATGGTATTTCTGGCCACAGCTACCACACAACCCAGCGGCATCAGGGCGCGTTGCAGTTCATAACCAACCTGACCATTTTTGCCGGTCACTAAAATCACTGGAGTTTTGGAGTTCATGCAAACACCTCGGCACCGATAAATGCACAACCTTGCTGATCTTTCACTGATAACTCAGGTTGCCCTTGATACTGCCAGTTGATTGCCAAAGTCGGGTCATTCCAGGCAATGCAGCGTTCGTATTCTGGGGCGTAATAAGCAGTGGTTTTATACAGAAATTCCGCATATTCACTTAACACCACGAATCCGTGTCCAAAACCCTCAGGAATCCAAAGCTGCTTTTTGTTATCGGCGGACAAATACTCTCCTACCCATTGTCCAAAGGTTGGTGAACTTTTGCGTAAATCTACCGCCACATCAAACACTTCACCGGAAACCACCCGCACCAGTTTGCCTTGCGGTTGCTGAATCTGATAATGCAGCCCCCGCAACACGCCACGTCTGGAACGGGAATGGTTATCCTGAACAAAACAAACTTCCTTGCCAATCACCTGATTAAAACGTTTGGCATTAAAGCTTTCAAAAAAAAAGCCGCGATCATCGCCAAACACTTTAGGCTCTATCAGAATAACATCTGTAATTGCGGTTGCTGTAGCCTGCATGATTAGAGTCCTTGGGCGAGAATTTTGAGTAAATATTGCCCGTATCCATTTTTAGCCAGCGGATGCGCAAGAGCCTCCAGTTGTTCATCATTGATATAGCCGAGACGCCAGGCAATTTCTTCCAGACAGGCAATCTTCAGCCCTTGCCGCCGTTCCAGTAACTCCACAAACTGCGAAGCCTCCAATAATGATTCATGGGTTCCGGTATCCAGCCAGGCATAGCCGCGTCCCATCAAGGAAACTTCCAGCTGGTTATATTCCAGATAGCGCTTGTTTACATCGGTGATTTCCAGTTCACCCCGCGCAGAAGGTTGAATATTAGCTGCAATATCAACCACTTGTTGATCGTAAAAATAAAGTCCCGTAACTGCGTAATTTGATTTAGGCTGTTTGGGCTTTTCTTCCAAACTGATGGCTTTATGATTTTTATCAAATTCCACTACGCCATAGCGTTCAGGGTCTTGAACCTGATAGGCAAAAACGGTAGCGCCAGCGGTTTTCTGTGCCGCTGTTTTTAATAAATTGACAAAATCGTGGCCATGAAAAATATTGTCTCCCAACACTAAGGCACTGGCGTGATTTCCAACAAAATCCTTGCCTATAATAAATGCTTGCGCAAGCCCATCCGGTGAGGGTTGTTCGGCGTAACTTAAATTAACTCCCCATTGCGAGCCATCACCAAGCACATATTGAAACAGCGGCAAATCTATCGGTGTGGAGATAATCAAAATATCCCTGATACCTGCGAACATCAGGGTACTCAGTGGATAATAAATCATCGGTTTATCGTAAATTGGCAGCAACTGTTTGGAAACCGCTTTAGTGACCGGATAAAGCCGGGTTCCTGAACCGCCTGCCAAAATAATACCTTTGCGTGTTGTCATTAGCGTGCCCCGTAATTTTTAGCAATCCAGTTTTGATAGCTGCCGCTGCTGATATTTTCCACCCAGCCGCGATGTTCCAGATACCAGGCAATGGTTTTTCTGATTCCTGATTCAAAGGTTTCAGCCGGTTGCCAGCCGATTTCACGGGCAATCTTGCTCGGATCTATGGCATAGCGGCGGTCATGGCCCGGCCGGTCTTTCACATAAGTAATCAGTTTGTGATGCGGACGATAGGGTGAGTCCGGGACTAATTCATCTAAAATAGCGCAAACCGTATGCACGATTTCCAGATTGGTTTTTTCATAATTGCCGCCGATATTGTAAACCTCACCTACGCTGCCTTTTGCCAATACTGCGGCAATCGCGCTGCAATGATCTTCCACATACAGCCAGTCGCGGATGTTTTGGCCATCACCATAAATTGGCAAAGCTTTACCTTGCAAGGCGTTCATGATTAACAGTGGAATCAGTTTTTCAGGAAATTGAAATGGCCCGTAATTATTGGAACAGTTTGTGGTCAAGGTCGGCAAACCGTAAGTGTGATGGTAAGCCCGGACTAAATGATCCGAAGCCGCTTTAGAAGCTGAATAAGGGCTGTTAGGGGCGTAAGGATTGGTTTCAGAAAAAGCCGGTGCATCCGTAGTTAGTGAGCCATAAACTTCATCAGTGGAAATGTGCAGAAAGCGGAAACTTTGCTGGGATTGTGGATTGAGCTGATTCCAGTAAGCGCGGATTGCTTCCAGCAAGTGAAAAGTGCCAACCACATTGGTTTGAATAAAATCTTCAGGCCCATGAATTGACCGGTCCACATGACTTTCAGCCGCAAAATTGACCACAGCATCAGGCTGATGATCAGCCAATAACTTTTCCAGCAAAACGCTGTCACCAATATCGCCTTGCACAAAAACATGTCTTGACTCATTGGCAAGAGTCGCCAGATTTTGCGGATTGCCCGCATAAGTCAGCTTATCCAGATTGATAATTTTATTTTCCGTGTTTTTTAACTGGCTGTGCACAAAATTTGAACCAATAAATCCTGCGCCACCGGTTACCAAAAGGACTTTCATTTTATAATCCTGCCTTCAAACTTGCCTCAATAAACTGATCCAAATCACCATCCAATACTGCTTGAGTATTGCCGGTTTCAATACTGGTCCGCAAATCCTTAATCCGCGACTGGTCCAAGACATAGGAGCGAATCTGGCTACCCCAGCCAATATCGGATTTGGTTTCTTCCAAAGCCTGCTGGTCAGCACTGCGTTTCAGCATTTCCAGTTCATATAATTTGGCTTTCAATTGTTTTAACGCGGTATCACGGTTTTTGTGCTGCGACCGGTCACTTTGGCACTGCACCACAGTATTAGTGGGAATATGAGTCATCCGCACCGCTGATGAAGTTTTGTTAATGTGCTGGCCACCGGCACCGCTGGCACGATACACATCAATCCGTACATCACCCATGTTCAAATCAATTTCAATATCATCGTCAATTTCCGGCGACACAAACACCGAAGCAAACGAGGTATGACGGCGATTACCCGAATCAAACGGCGATTTTCTCACCAGCCGATGCACGCCCGTTTCAGTCCGCAACCAGCCAAAAGCATATTCGCCTTCAAAGCGGATGGTGGCACTTTTAATCCCGGCGACATCGCCTGCGGATTCTTCAATCAATTCAACTTTAAAACCTTTGCGTTCACCCCAGCGTAAAAACATCCGCTCAATCATTGAAGCCCAATCCTGTGCCTCTGTACCACCGGAACCGGCCTGAATATCCAAAAAGGCATTATTGGCATCCATTTCCCCGGAAAACATCCGCCGAAATTCCAAATCCGCAACTCTTTTTTCCAAAAACTCCAAATCCTTAACGATGGTATTAATGGTTTCCTCATCTTCCTCTTCGACTGCTAACTCCAGCAATTCCTGAGCATCAGCCAAACCTTGCTCCAGTTCGGTGATGGTGTTGACGACAAGCTCCAGTTGCCCGCGCTCTTTGCCTAACGCTTGGGCCTGCTCAGGGTTATTCCAAATCGCAGGGTCTTCCAGTTCGCGTAATACTTCGACCAGGCGTTCACTTTTGACCTCAAAGTCAAAGATACCCCCTGAGCGAATCGCCGCGTTGGGTGAGGTCTAAAATTTTGTTTCTGATTGGATTTATTTCTTGCATGAAAAATAAGGGTTGAATTAAATGATAAACACCTGACTTTTTAAGGTCAGCAAGTGAAAAAGGCGTGGATTATAAACTATAAAACCTGGTTTTCGCTGCAAAGCAAGGCTTATGTTTTAATTGGGTAACTCGGTTTTTGCTTTTCGTCGCCAGGGGCTTTGCAGATATTGCAAATATAAAGCTTCAACTTCTGCCCGTGCCCAAGGAGTTTTGCGCAAAAACTTCAGGCTGGATTTGATGCTGGGTTGGTTAATGAAACAATTGATAGCAACCTTTTCGCCCAAGTCTTCCCAGCCATAATGCGCCACTAACTGGCTAAGCATTGTTTCCAAAGTAATGCCGTGCAGCGGATTATTAGGTTGTGTGTTCATAGTCCTTCTGCCGGGCAACCAGGGTGCCCAGCTTAGATTTGCAAGTTTGCGGTTAGGTGGTTTTTTTGGAGTTTTCTTTTTCCCGGCTTTTTAACAGCGCGTTTCTCAAGGTTCTATCGTGACCGTAAACATCCTGAAAAAACGAGACACCGCTATTATTGATTGCTAACGCGGTACCGTAAAAAATAATAACCGGAATCGGTTCAGCCAGCGTAACCCGTTTTGATCCGCCTCTGTGCATGGCTTTTTCAATTTTATCAAGTGGCCATTCTTCTTTTTGTTTTTTCAGAACAAACTCGGCCAACGAAGCCGGTTCTGCCAGCCTCACGCAGCCGTGACTGAAATCCCTGCGCTCGCGTTTAAAAAATTGTTTTGATGGGGTGTCGTGGAAATAAACCGAATGGTTGTTAGGAAATAAAAACTTTACCAACCCCAAAGCGTTGCTATCGCCCGATGCCTGTCTGATAGAAATTTCGCCGTCATCGTGGTAAGTGACTTTCATGCCGCGTCTGGAAAAATACTCAGGGTTGTTTTCCAGCTTCGACATCATCTCATTTCTGATAATGCTTTGCGGTACGCTCCAGGTCGGGCGAAACTCGACATATTCCATTTTTGAACTGAAACTGGGGGTTTTTGTTCCTGCTGCTTTCCCCACCACTACCCGCATGGTCAACGGTTTGTTTTTTTCATCTTTCAATGAATCAAAAGCCCATAAGCGAAAGTTGGGGATATTCACCAGCACCAGACGATCTTCAGTGTAGGCAGGAACCCAACGCAATCTCTCCATACTCAGTTCGATAGGGGCTATCCGGTTAGCTAAAGGGATATTAAGCTGGGTTACAGTTTCTTTATTTAATACACCATTGGCATTCAAGCCGTGGCGGGACTGAAAGTTCTTTACTCCGGCAGCCAATGACGCATCATAAATCTCACCTTTGTTATTGGCACTGTCTTTTGCTGGAGTCGCATCGCCCAAAGTCGTCAACAATTTGCGCAGCTCCACGATTTGCGGGTCTGAATCCCCTTCTTTCAAGGCACTGGAAAATTTGAACTGAATTTCTTTGTGTTCTTTTGCCGCTTGTTGATACTGATTTAATGCCCGTTTTAAATTGCGGTAAAAAACCAGTTTAGGCTCAAGACCATCTGCCAATGAGGCAAGCGTACCGTCTTTGGAAGCGTTAAAGGTCCATAAGGCCAGTTTTAAATGCTCTTTATTGACCTGAAAATCAAAGCTGACTTTTCGCGGATTAACCCTGCCGTAACGTAAATCAGAATAATAACTTAATAAACTGTTGCTCAGCGTGGTATCAAACAGGGCAAGCTGCTCGAAGGTTGGTTCAGCTGTGGCTTTCAGCTGTTGCCAGTTAGTGTTTAACCATTCAACATTGTAATCTTCACTGTGCAAACCTTTACTGGCTGGCGACTCATTCAATAATTTTAATGCCGCATCGGTCTGTTTATTGTTTAACCAGATCAAATGGTGCTCAGACAGGCGATATATCTCGGTCATGGCCTCTTTTTGCCAGGGACTGCTGGCTATCATCCCTTTAATCATCTGTGCGATGATGTCAGTGGTTGAAACTGGCAACGGAGCTTGCTGTGCAGTTTGTGGCTGCGCCGGTTGCGGTAGTGGAGCCGGCTCAACGGCAAAACCTGGGGCTATATAGGTTTGCAAGCCGAGGGCTAACAAGGTGGTGCAAAATAGTTTGCGACTGCGTGAAGTTTTCATACTGTTGACCATGACGAAACAGTGTTCCTGTGAGCTGTTTTAAGGCGAATTCTTAAGAGTTAAAAAAACGGTTTAAATAAAAACCGGTATGTGATTTTTTATGCTGGGAGATTTGTTTCGGCGTGCCTTGTGCGACCAGATAACCGCCGCCATCTCCGCCTTCCGGTCCCATATCAATAATCCAGTCTGCTGTTTTTATCACGTCCAGATTGTGTTCAATCACGATTACGGTATTGCCATGATCGCGTAGCGTATGCAATACCGCCAGTAATTGCTTGATGTCGTGAAAATGCAGGCCGGTCGTCGGCTCATCCAGAATATAAAGGGTTTTTCCGGTATCGCGTTTGGATAATTCTTTCGCTAGTTTAACACGTTGTGCTTCACCACCTGAAAGAGTTATGGCATTTTGTCCTAAGGTGATGTAGCTGAGACCGACATTGATTAAAGTCTGCAATTTTTTTGCCAACACCGGCACAGCACTGAAAAACTCGGCGGCATCTTCAACCGTCATATCCAAAACTTCGCTGATGTTTTTACCTTTGTAGCGAATATCCAGGGTTTCACGGTTATATCGTTTGCCGGCACAAATATCGCAACTGACAAAAATATCGGCCAAAAAGTGCATTTCCACTTTAATTACACCGTCACCGGCGCAGGCTTCACAGCGTCCACCTTTCACGTTAAAACTAAAGCGTCCCGGCGTATAACCACGGGAGCGGGCTTCCTGGGTGGCGGCGAACAATTCCCGAATCGGCGTAAAAATTCCGGTGTAAGTGGCAGGGTTAGAGCGCGGTGTCCGTCCTATCGGGCTTTGGTCGATGTCGATAACTTTATCAATCTGCTCCAAGCCTTCGACCGCTTCGCAAGGTGCGGACTGAGTATTGGCATCGTTTAAAATCCGCGCGGCATAACGATATAAAGTGTCATTCACCAAGGTGGATTTACCTGAACCGGAAACGCCGGTGACACAGGTCAGCAAACCAATCGGAAACGCCACATCCACTTTTTTCAGATTATTGCCGCTGGCTTTGCGAATCACAATTTGCTTGTCTTTATCCGGCTTGGTGAGTTTTTTCGGCACTTCGATAGCCATTATTCCAGACAAATACTGACCGGTTAATGAATGGGGATTGTCAATAATCTCCTGCGGTGAACCTTGTGCGACAATAAAGCCACCATGTACACCGGCACCGGGACCAATGTCGACAATATATTGCGCCGCCCGAATCGCATCTTCATCATGCTCCACCACAATCACGGTATTCCCCATGTTGCGCAGGCGAAACAGAGTATTCAACAGACGTTGATTGTCGCGCTGATGCAAACCGATGGAAGGCTCATCCAAGACATACATCACCCCGACCAATCCGGCGCCGATTTGACTGGCCAGCCGAATCCGCTGCGCTTCACCACCGGACAAAGTATCGGCACTGCGGTCCAGGGTTAAATAATCCAGTCCGACATTAATTAAAAACTCCAGTCTCGACTGAATTTCCTTGTTGATTTTTGCCGCGACTTCACCGCGCTGCCCTTCCAGACTGAGGTCTTGAAAAAAATCCAGGGTTTTCTGAATTGATAACGCCGTGACTTTGTGTAGCGGCTGTTTGTTTACAAAGACATGGCGGGCGGCCAGATTCAATCGTGCACCATCGCAAGTCGGACAAGGAATTTGCGCCAGATATTTCGCCAGGTCATCGCGCACGGTTTGCGAATCGGTTTCCAGGTAACGCCGTTCCATAATCGGGATAATGCCTTCAAAACTATGCCGCTTAATGAAGGTTTTTCCGGCAGCACCCAACACTTCAAAGGCGATTTGTTCACCATCACTGCCATAGAGTAATATGTCCTGAATGTTTTGCGGCAAACTGGCAAACGGAATTTCCAAATCAAACTGATAATGTGCCGCCAACGCTGTCAAAATCTGGTAATAATAAAACCCGCGTCTATCCCAACCGCGAATCGCACCATTGGAAAGACTGAGTTTGGGATTGTGCACCACCAGTTGCGGGTCAAAGTGTTGTTTGACTCCTAAACCGTCACAGGTCGGACAGGCGCCTTTGGGATTGTTAAACGAAAAAATGCGTGGTTCCAATTCCGGTAAACTATAGCCGCAGTGCGGACAGGCGTATTTTTCTGAAAACAACAGCTGTTCTTCACTGTCCAGACTTTGCACAATTGCAATGCCATCGGCAATTCTTAAGGCGGTAGCGAACGATTCTGCCAAACGTAAGCGCATGTCAGGACTGATTTTAAACCTGTCAATCACTACTTCAATGGTATGTTTTTTTCGCAAATCCAGTTGCGGCGGTTCGTCCAGATCAATCACCTCGCCATTAATCCGCGCCCGAATAAAACCTTGCGCCCGCAAGCCTTGCAACAACTGCACATGTTCGCCTTTGCGCTGATTCACCACCGGTGCCAGTAGCATCCAGCGTTGACCTTCCGGCTGGCTTAACACCGCATCAACCATTTGACTGATGGTTTGTGCTTCCAGCGACTGACCATGTTCAGGGCAACAGGGAGTTCCCACCCGCGCATACAGCAACCGCAGATAATCGTAAATTTCGGTAATGGTACCGACAGTAGAGCGCGGATTGTGGGAGGTGGATTTTTGCTCTATCGAAATCGCAGGCGATAAACCTTCAATATGATCGACATCCGGCTTTTCCATCATCGACAAGAACTGCCGGGCATAGGCTGATAGCGATTCCACATAACGGCGTTGCCCTTCCGCATAAATGGTATCAAAAGCCAGGGAGGATTTTCCTGAACCAGACAGCCCGGTAATCACAATCAAGGTGTCGCGCGGTAAATCGAGATCGATATTTTTAAGGTTGTGCGTCCTGACACCTCTAATGCTGATCGTGTCCATTGCTGATTCCGAAATAATAAAACGTGGTGGCGGCAAAAATAGGCTAAAAAATGACCCAGAAAGATTATGAAAATCTTAAGATTTAAGTGGCTGAATTATAGCGTAAATTTGTCTTGAATGCAGCGAAAAATGTCTAGTCTTTAATATCTTGGGGATGTAAAAAAGAGTTGTGAGATAATGCCTCATTTTCCTCAATCCCGAAAACGGTAACAAAATGAAAAGAAAGATATTAATTATCGCTGGCAGTGTATTTTTCAGCGGTTGTGTTGTGCACCCGCCTTCAGTTGAGGTTCCTGCGGTTGAAGTGCCTGTTATCCGCGTAGAGCCACCGATTCAGGTTATCCCGCCTGCTCCTGTGATAGCACCGGCTCCGGTAATAATGCCTGCACCTCGATACTATGAACGTCAGCGTCGGCATGGTTACGATTACCGTCGCAGACACAATTATAAAGGCTGCCCGCCCGGATTAAGAATGCAAGGCCGCTGCTAATTTAAACCTGAAAGCTTCCGTTCAAATCCTTATGGCCAATGAAAAAACAGAACTTTTTAACTTCTTCAAATCCGCGATACCGCTGAAAGTATCAAAAGAACGCTTAATCCTTTACATGCCATTTTTATCTTTATTTTTTGTATCCCCGTCATTATCGCGATTAAAATTCTTGCCTGAATTTGCAGAAAGTATATTGTTAATGACTTCAACTCCTCCACAGGTTAAGTAAAGAATTATCATGTCACCCAGCCAAATGAATCTTAAAATTCTGCTGCCGTTTCAGGTCTTTGCAGAGAAAACGGCGGTGTCGCGAATTGTGGCAGAAACAACGGTGGGCTCATTTGGCATATTACCCCAGCGGCTTGATTGTGTGGCAATATTGGTGGCCGGAATTTTAATTTACGAAACCACTGATGAAGGGGAAATTTATCTGGCTGTTGATCAGGGGGTATTGATTAAAACCGGTTTCGAGGTGCTGATTTCAGTGCGCAATGCGCTTGTCGGCAATGAGCTTGCCGATTTACGCGATACGGTGCGGCAGGAGTTTCTGAACCGTGACGAACAGGAACTGCATATACGCTCAGTGCTGGCAAAGCTGGAAAGTGGCTTTACCCGTCGTTTAATGGAGTTTAATCGTGGCTAAAAAACACACACCTACCGCTGAACGGGAAATGGCACTAAACCAGCGTATGAATGCCAAGCTGGCCCGCAAAATCAAGGCCCAGCAAAAAGTCAGCAAAACCGTCTGGTCAGGATTGGGAATGATGGGATTAATCGGCTGGGCGGTAGTGGTTCCGACCTTGCTGGGTGCAGCACTGGGCATCTGGATAGATCATCATCATCCGGGGCCGCGCTCTTGGACTCTGGCCTTGTTAATGATGGGCTTAACGCTAGGCTGTTTTAATGCCTGGCGCTGGGTTGACAAAGAACATCAAGCCATACACAAACAGGATAAAGAAGATGAATGAGCTATTGCCGTTAATGCCAACGTTTCTGACCGGAGTTTTACTGGGCGGGTTTTTCTTCGGCGGGCTGTGGTGGACCGTGCAAAAAGGTCTGGCTTCAGCCAATCCGGCTTTGTGGTTTATGGGCAGTTTTCTGATTAGAACCGCAATTACCGTGACTGGTTTTTATCTGGTTGCCGCCGGCAGCTGGCAAAAACTGTTATCCTGTTTGCTGGGATTTATTATCCTGCGTTTCATCATCACCCGTTTCACCCGTCTGCCCATAACAAATCCAAAACCAATTAATGAGGAAAGCCATCATGCACCTTAGTTCCGATGAAGTTATTTTCTGGGAATACGGTTTTGTCAAACTGAATGGCACCATTGTCACCACCTGGCTGTTAATGCTGCTATTGACCGTCGGAGCGAAACTGATTACCCGCAATCTTGCCGGTGACAGTGAGCAAATTTCGCGCTGGCAAAGCTTGCTGGAAATTATTGTCACCTTATTAAAGCAGCAAATTGAAGAAGTCGGTTTGAAACAGCCAGAGAAATATCTGGGCTTTTTAGGAACCTTGTTTTTATTCATTGCTACCGCCAATTTATTAACCATTTTCCCGGTTTACGAGCCGCCAACGGGCTCGCTGTCAACCACGGTGGCACTGGCAACCTGCGTGTTTGTGGCCGTGCCTGCCTATGGCATTAAAGAACAGGGCTTGGTTCATTTTCTAAAGATTTATCTGGAACCAACCGCAATCATGCTGCCGTTTAATATCATCAGTGAGTTCTCCCGCACCTTTGCGCTGGCAGTGCGCTTATTTGGAAATATGATGAGCGGCGCGATGATTCTCAGCATTTTATTAATTATTACCCCGTTTATTTTCCCGGTTGTGATGACTTCGCTGGGCTTGCTGACCGGCATGGTGCAAGCGTACATTTTCACTGTGCTGGCCACTGTTTATATTGCTGCGGCTGCCGAAGCCAGCGATGAATCAAAATCTTAAACCGCGTGATTAGCGGTAGTCTCTAAACTTATAGCAAGGAAATATTATGGATAACATTACTTTAATCGCCGCCATCTCGATTTTCACTTCCGGGATTACCATTGCCATTGGCTGTATCGGTCCGGCACTGGGAGAAGGGAAAGCGGTTGCTTCAGCACTGACTTCTCTGGCGCAACAGCCTGATGCTTCCAGCACCATCACCCGCACCCTGTTTGTGGGGCTGGCAATGATTGAATCAACCGCGATTTACTGTTTTGTGGTCAGCATGATTCTGATTTTTGCCAATCCGTTCTGGAATTACATTATCGACCATGCGGCCGGAAAATAATCATGCTGATTGATTGGTTTACAGTTGGAGCGCAGCTGCTTAACTTTCTGGTGTTAATCTGGTTGCTGAAACGTTTTCTTTATCAACCGATTTTAACCGCACTCGATGCCCGCGAACGCCGGATTAGCGCCGAACTGGCCGCCGCTGACCAGAAAAAACTGCAAGCTCAGGCGGAGCAGGATGAGTTTATTCGCAAAAATCAGGAATTTGAACAACAGCGGGCCGAACTTTTTGCGGTTGCTCATCAGGAAGTTAAAGCCCTGCGGCAACAGTTGCTGGAGGAGGCACGGCAGGAAGCGAACAACTTGCGGCTCAAGCAGCAGGAAGCGTTAAGAAGTGAGCAAAAAGGATTAATCACTGCGGTGAGTCGACGTGCGCAAACGGAAGTTTTGGCGATTGCGCGGCAGGCATTACAGGATTTAGCCGACATCAGCCTGGAACAGCATATCGTCACGGTTTTTATTGAGAAATTACAGCTTTTAGACCACAGTCAAAAACAGCAGATGCTGAGTGCGGTGAGCAATTCAGAAGCTCCGTTACTGGTACGCAGTGCCTTTGAGTTATCTCCTGCTCAACAAGTTGAGATTGCCCAAGCGATGGAAAAAACTTTTTCCATCCAAAATCCACTGCATTTTTCCACCTCAGAATATTTGATTAGCGGCATTGAGTTGAGTAGTGACGGGCACAAGTTTTCCTGGACGGTGGCTGATTATCTAGGTTCACTCGAAAAAAACCTTAACGAAGTATTGCGCAGTCATGTAGATATAAAATCGGCTCCTGAGCCAAGAGCAGCACAAGATGATAGCTAACAGTCTAACCGATGCTTTCGACCGGCTGTTTTCCAGTCTGAGTGAAACCCGGAAAGCTTTTAGCCCGGAACTGAGTCTGCACGAAGTAGGCAGAATTACCAGCATTGCCACCGGCATTGCCAAAGTTTCAGGTTTGCCGAATATCGGTTTTGAGGAACTGGTGAAATTTCCCGGCGGAGTGTTTGGGATTGCTTTCAATATTGATGAAGATGAAATCGGCGTGGTGTTGCTCGGCGATTATTGGCATTTGCACACCGGCGATGAAGTGTTGCGCACCGGACGGGTAACAGACATCGGAGTTGGCAACGCGCTATTAGGGCGAGTCATTGACCCGCTTGGTCGGCCGCTTGATGCCGGTTTGCCGATTGAATTTACGTCACGGTTGCCAATTGAACGTCCGGCACCACCGATTATGGATCGGGCAGCAGTCACTGAACCGCTGCAAACCGGCCTGAAAGTCATTGATGCACTGATTCCGATTGGCCGTGGCCAGCGTGAATTAATTCTCGGCGACCGGCAAACCGGCAAAACCGCCATCGCCCTGGATACTATTCTGAATCAGCGTGACCAAAATGTGTTGTGTATTTATTGCGCCATCGGCCAACGTGCTTCCGGGGTCGCCAAAGTGATTGCTACCTTGCGAGAGACTGGCGCATTGGCGTATACAGTTGTGGTCGTCACTGAAGGTAACGACCCGCCCGGTCTGGCGTATATTGCTCCTTATGCCGCCACCAGCATCGGCGAATATTTTATGCAGCAAGGCCGTGACGTGCTGATTATTTACGATGACCTGACTCATCATGCCCGCGCTTATCGCGAGCTGTCGCTGTTGTTGCGGCGACCACCGGGGCGGGAAGCGTTTCCCGGCGATATTTTTTATATTCACTCGCGCCTGCTGGAACGGGCCACCCGGATGCTGCCTGAATTCGGGGGCGGTTCATTAACCGCGCTGCCGATTGTGGAAACCGAAGCGCAGAATATGTCCGCGTATATTCCCACCAATCTGATTTCGATTACCGATGGACAGATTTATTTGTCCCCTTCGTTAATGGAACTGGGAATTTTGCCAGCCGTGGATGTGGGAAAATCCGTATCGCGAGTCGGCGGTAAAGCCCAGTTAGCCGCTTATCGGGTGGTAGCCGGTGATTTGAAACTGGCTTATGCACAGTTTGAAGAGCTGGAAACCTTTGCCCGCTTCGGGGCGCGGCTGGATGAAAATACCCGCCATATTATCGAACATGGTCGCCGAATTCGTGCCTGCTTAAAGCAGAATGAATTCACCCCGCTGTCAGTCACCGCGCAAATCACGGTGTTGTTGGCGTTAAGTGACGGACTGTTTGATGCGATTCCATTGCCAGAAATGTCAGAAGCGGAAGCGACATTATGGGAAGCAGCTGAACTGATTCCAGCGGAAATTATCAACCGTTTTCACACCGCCCAAACCTTAAGTGATGACGATCGCGATACCATTATCGCCACTGCCCGGCAAGCGTTGTTCAATTTTCAGGCCGCCAAAGCGGTAACAGAAAATCATGAGTGATTCCATCGCCGGTTTGCGCCGCAAAATCAACAATGCCGGTGATTTAAAATCGGTGGTGCGCACCATGAAGGCTTTGGCAGCTTCCAATATCAGCCAATATGAAAATGCGGTTCGGGCTTTGGATGATTATTACCGCACAGTGCAATTGGGCTTGCTGGCTTGTTTTCGGGAAAACAGGTTCAATGCCAGTGGCAGACCATCCCAACAAACCCTCAGCAGGGAAGCGATTGGCGCGGTGGTGTTTGGTTCCGATCAAGGGCTGGTTGGACAATTTAATGACATCATCAGCAATTATGCCGCAGCAACCCTGAATGCCATACCCGGTAAAAAAACGCTGTGGGCGGTGGGAGAGCGGGTGCAGCTGCGCTTGATGGAAGTCAATCTGGAGCCGCAGCAACTGTTCAGTGTGCCGAATATCATTAACATGATTACGCCGTTAGTCGGGCAGATTTTGATTGAGCTGGAAGCGGAACGGGAAAAAGGCGGCATTAGTCAGGTTTATCTGTTTTATAACCGCTCTAAATCCGGGGCGATTTATGAACCGATTGCCCAGCGCTTGTTGCCTCTTGATGAAACCTGGCAGGATGAACTGACCAAATCGCGCTGGCCGAGTAAAAACCTGCCGGAAATTGTCGGCGGTACTGCTGAATCGTTGCCGGCTTTGATGCGGGAATATCTGTTTGTTTCCCTGTTTCGGGCCTGCGCCGAATCGTTGGCCAGTGAAAATGCCAGCCGGTTGGCGGCGATGCAGCGGGCGGAAAAAAATATTGCCGAATTGCTGGAAGACTTGACCCGCTCTTTTCATCGGCTGCGGCAAAATGCGATTGATGAGGAGCTGTTTGATGTGATTTCCGGGTTTGAAGCGTTAGCCAGTCATGCGGCTGGAGCAAGTTCAAACCAGACGTAGAGACGCGATTGACTTTATTTTGTTTTTAAGAGATTTGTGTAAGCCGGAATAGCGATAGCCTATTCCGCCGTATGTTTGAGGCCTGTCATGCGGCATTACGCTGTTGCTAATGCACCCTACCGCGCTCAATTTTCATCCCTAGAATAATACACTTAACTTTTCAGGCTGTGAACATCAGCTCTTTCTATAAAAAACAGCTTTTCAATCAATACAATCATGCAAAAAATACTGATTCTTGCCTTATTCAGCGCATTAAGCGTTGGATGTGGAACCATTCAAAGCACGGTCTATGAAACTGAGTTACCGGCAGCCTGCCGCTGGAAAACAGCACATATCATCAAACATAGCGTTTCTTCCCAGCTAAAGGCAACCGATATGGGGCCGGATTGGCGGGCAGGTTACGACTATTTCTCTCTGGAACTTAATACGACCGGCAAAAAACTGGCATTACCCTTAAAAAATCAACTAGGCGGAGAGTACAAAGAACCGGAGTATCAGATTAAAATAAATTCTGACTGCAACGGTGCGCTTTTATCAGCCAATGGCAACGATTATTATTATTTAGGAATAGATACCGTTCAGCCTTTTATCTGTCAGCATCGGGTCATTCAGGCAAATCAACCGATTCCCAAAACAGACGATTTTTTATTGCAAATCCTGTCTCAAGCCAAGCAGCATCAGCCAGCAAGCCAATATACGGAAGAAAACGAATTACCTGCCGCCTTTGCCCACGCCAGCCGGATAGATGCCGGTTTACCTCTGCATTGGGCTGCCATCAGATTTCTGGGGCAGTCTCAATATGTCAGCCATGAAATGCTTGCCGCCGCTTCAGCGCTGCTAAAAAAACACCCTGAAATGAATGATTATGTGTTTAAGCAGGCGCAGCAGGGAGTTTCTGCTTATTTACAGATCATGGCACAAATGCCTGATCCTAATTATCAGGAGTTGCTGGGGGACTGGTTAAACAATGAGCTAAACCAGCCCGCCTCTGATAAAAGCTGCGAACGGATGAGTAACTTTGCAGAAGCGTTATTGTTAAAAACCGCCTTGCTAAAAACAGGCTCAAGCAAGGTTATTCACGTTTTGGGCAAACTGGCAAACCATACTCATTGTCCGTTGCTGAAAAAAGGCGGCAATCCATATGATGATGAAGTGTGGAGTATACGCGGTGAAAACAGCAGAATATGGGCAGTAAAAGGTTTGCTGTTAATCCATTCTCCTGAAGCAAACAAGATTCTGCAACAACTGGCAGCTCCCGCGTGTCAGAAATACCGGCGTGTTAATAATGCGGTAGTTTCTGAAAAGCTGGACAACTTTTATTATCACTTTGATTTAACGCCTGACCAAATAACCAATAACGGTTATAAAGTAACCACTCATGAACGGCCTGGTTTAAGCTGTTTTGCTCAGCTCGTAGAGCGGGTTGGCTTATGAAATAAATGGAATCACTTTGTAACCCGACACAAACGCTCAATGGCTTTTATACACGCTGTTGTCGGTTTAGGCTTATCTTACTTCTCGCTTGATAATCTAACCCGACCTACAGCAATAGCGCAATTCAGCAACGGATGGTATTCAGTTTAAAGATGGAACACATGGCATCGTTGCTGTCATTTTAACAGGATGGAAAATTCACCTCATAATCAGCTATCGCCAGTTTCCTATCAGGATAAAAGGCGACCAAAAAGAAGGATTGGCAAAACTGTTTTGCTTAAGCAAACTTAACATGGCGGTTTGCAAAGATTTAGCTTTGGTTTGATGCAATTCATTCAAAGATTTATAAAAAGTGGTCATCAACTGCGCAGTTGATTCATCAGCCACCGGCCACAGAGAGCCTAAGGCGCTGTGCACTTTGGCCTTTATCGCCACGCCGCTAATTCCTAACGGTGAGCGGTCATCGCCTTCCGCAGTCTGGCAAGCGCTTAGAGTCAACAAATCAATCGGATGCAGTTTGAAATAATCAGAACTTAACAAGCTTTCCAGCTGGTTCAGGTTCAAAATCTTGTTATGCGTCATAATAAAACTGTCTTCCGCAGTTGAACCAAAAAAGCCGTGTGAAGCAATATGCAGGATGTCGTGAGGCTGAGTTTTTAACACCTCAATGAAGTTCTCCAGGTTAAAGCTGTCATTTAAAAGATAGCTGGTGTGGTTTTGTGCCGCCAATTGTTTGATTTCGGTGTCTACACCCGGTAACGACAACATTTTCTGCAAATTTGCAACCACCTCAGGTTTTTTCAAGGCTTCACGTAATTCCCGGTTTTTTTTCTGCTGTTCGGCCAGGGCCAATTCACGCCTGCTTTCCGGTTTCAGTTTTTCTAAAGAGCGGTTATCGCCTTTCTTCTCCGTTGACTCACTGACTGGCACCACCAGATCGCTTAACAACTCCCCTGGCAAATCAGTAACAACATCGCCAGGGACGCTCATTCCTGCCAGTAACATCCGTCCTTCGTGCTGAATATCGTCGCTATCTATCAAGGTCATGCCCGGCGAAGTGACAACCGCAAAATCTTCAATCACAAACTTCTTACCGTCATATAAGGCCGCCAACGGCATTAGCCGTAATGCACCGTCTGGCATATAAATCAAAGTTTCTATCTGCTGCTGCTTTAAAAAACTTACCGCAGGGGCAATAATCCAGCGATACAATAATTCCGCCTCGGTTTGAGATTCAGAAAAGTCGGCGTAGCTACGCAAATGGCCTGCAAACGCCCGCGCCTGTTTCTCCAGTTCTTTCGCGGTTACTCGACTGCTGAAACGCCTCAATCCTTCTGCGGTATAAACAATGATTTCAAGGCGGTCAGACAAGGGAATCGGATAGAGCGCGGCGGCATGAGGATCGGTTTTTTTCAGATTAATCGGAGTGGCCGAAATGTCGCAACGGCTTTGGAAATAATCCTCCAGCTCGCTTTTTTTCAAGCGTTCAATGCTGTCTTGTGCTTCTGTCAATAAAGCTTGCTGTTCACCGGATTGAGCCGTCGCTGCTTGGCGCAATAGCAAATCCGCCAATCCCAGATAGATAGGCGAAAACGTGTCACGAAAAGAAGATCGGCCTTTTTGGTAAGATACCGGAATGTCAATCCGAATGCTGTCAATATGCTTTACGGCGTGACGATAAGAGCTAATCGCCAGTTTCGGCTTGTTCTGCTGTTGATACAGTCTGCCAATTTGCCATTCCAGGTCAATCAACATATCACTGGCATCCTCTTTTTGCGCAATACTGATGCCTTCCTGCAACAGCTTAATCGCCTCGTCATTGCGATGCAGCTGTTTATATAAACTTGCCAAATGTCTTAATGCCCCGGCTTGGATTCTGCCTTGTTGACTTTGCCGTGCCAAACTCAGGGCAGCGTTTAAATTGCTAAAAGCATCAGCCAAAAAATCACTTTGTGGCGACCGCCGATACAACAGCACTCCCTGATAGCCAATATTAAGCCAGAGCTGGCTGTTGACAGCATTATTGACGGGTAAGGCTTTCATCAATGTTTTTGCCAGTTGTAAATATTTCCAGGCTTGCTGCGGCTTATGCTCATCAAGAGAAATTTTAGCCAAGTGATAAAAACCGCTAACCAGTAATGCTTTATCAGCAACATTTGCTGGCTCAGCCACTGCTTGTTGAAAATAGTAACTTGCCTGTTCGTTATCTTGGGTATGCAGATATAACTGCCCTAGATATAAGTTAGTGCGGGCGTTTAAGTCGCTCCAGTTGTTTTTTCTACTTTCGTCTAAAGCGCCGAGCAACAGCGGCTCGGCTTCAGTATCATGCTGTGCTTGTAATGCCATGTATCCTTGCAAGGCTTTTAGTAAAGTCAAAGCGTAGCTGTTTTGTTGCTGTGCGGCCTGTTGTTCGGCTTTTAAAAACTGGCTTTCCGCTTCCCGGTAGTGGCCATTCGCCATACTCTCTTGCCCCTGCTGCAACAAGTCGCTTAATTCGTCCGCCTTTGCGAAGGCTGTGGCCGCTAGCATCACCACACAAATCAGAATACGATAGATAAAAATCATGAGCTAACTCCTGAAAGGATGCTAAAAGGCAGAAATGCTGACACGCCACTGAATACCACTATCCTGCAAATCATAATCGGTTTTACGGGTGGAGCTGTTTAAGGGGTGAGTGTAAGTGATTTCAGTATTAACCTGTTTAAAGGGCTGCCAGTTCAGGCCGATACCAACCGAGTGCAGATAGCTGATTTTTTCGCGCTCACCGCGATTCCAGCCGGCGCCGTAATCCATGAACGGAAATACGGTCACTTGCCCGGGAAAACTCCTGTCTCCTTCATCTTTCAGCAGTGGATAACGTAATTCAGCGGAAACAATATAGCCTTTGTCACGGACAACCTCGTTCTCACGGTAGCCGCGCACACTGTAACGTCCGCCCAAAGCAAAGCGCTCCAGGGTCATCAATTTATCATCGGTGTATTGAATGTCACCACGCAAAATCAGGTTGGCCGGCGTATCAAAAAGTTGTGTTGCGTACTGAACCTGTCCTAGCCAGGAGACAAAATTGCTGTCAGGGTCAGCAGGACTAGTATGCCAGGTGGGAGCCAATACATTAATGCCTAAACTGGTGGTCGACCGCGCCGAAAAAACCTGATGTTCCAGACGTTCTGTGAAATCCAGACTAAAACGCAACACTGATTCTTTGCTAACGCCATTAACCGCACCTTCCGAAAAACTAAAAGGGATAGAGCCAAGGATTTTGGTTTTGTTCTTTTTCAGGTCGAAAGCCAAGCCTACATTCAAAGACCGGCTTAAGGTTTGAATTAATGGTTGGGTTAAACTAAATTCAAGGTCCAGATAGTGGCTTTTAATATTCAGCTGTTTTAAGGTTTTCTCCACAACCCGGGCATCGTTAAGATTAAAATGAAAATTAAACAAGGTATTGGAAGAGTTCAGCGGCACTGTAAAACTGCCGGAGCCACCTAACGCACCTTGACTATAAACCACAGTGCCCTCGACAATATCACCAAAGCCGGTCAGATTGCGCACCCAGCCATTGAAACGGCCTTCGTTACTGCCGATGCTGGGGGGGCGATAGTTGTCTGCGGTAAAGCTAAGTTGATAAGGTCGGGCACGTGTAACTTCTACATCCAAAATGCTGTCGCCACGCTCCCGGCCCGGGATTAAGCTGCCATTCATCCTCTCAATCAGCGGATCAAGCAATAATTTCTGGAAATTCTGTCGTAACTCGGTGATGTTCAAAACTTCGTCATCTCCGCCATACAGGCGATCGCTGATATATGATGGATTCAGCCATTCTGAACCTTTAACACGAATTTCGCTTAATTTGCCCTCAATGATTTGCAGGGTAATAATGCCATCCTTAAACTGCTGCTCAGGAAGGATGGCGCCGGAATTGACATATCCCTGTTGTGAATAATACAGACTTATTTGCTGACGCAGATCTTCAAGTTCTGTCACTGATACGGCTTTGCCAATCAAGGGTTGGGCAATTTTTTGCAGTTCTTCTTCGCTGATGACGCTGTTACCAATAAACCTGATTCCTTTGAGATCTATTTTCACCAGGTTTTTCCGCTCTTGCGGGAGCAAGGATTTTTCAGCCGGCGGCAATTGAAAACCGGGCAGCTTTTCAGGCATATAGCCAGGCAGCTTGGGGCGATCAGCACTGGGTCTGTCAGTAAGAGGTTTTTCCCCGAATTCTTTCAGGGTTGTGTTGTCAATATTAACTCCACCAAGTGTAGCGCCGGCACTCAAAACTGAAGATGAAAACAAAGAACTAATGATCAAAACAAGAGTACTACGCATGGGAGTTTTCATCCTGCCATAAGATGTTGAGGCTATACAAAAATGGGTTAGGCATTGAAAACAACCTCTTGATAAATCTCTAGGATCCAAAAATATTCATAGGGCATTCAACAATGAATCCAACTGATTAGTTTTATCGAGTGCATATAAATCATCACAGCCACCGACATGATAATCACCGATATAAATCTGCGGCACAGTTCGACGTTTGGTTTTTTCCATCATTTCCTGCCTAAGTTCAGGTTTTGAATCCACGTTGATTTCAGTATATTTCGCCCCTTTTCTGTCCAGCAAACGTTTTGCCATTGTGCAGTATGGGCAAAGATTGGCAGTGTAAATCAAAATTTCAGGCATTGTCCTTCTCTATCAGTTCAAAGTTTCATTCTAAAGGCAAAGTTGGGCTTGTTCAATCGCCAAGGCTAGCGATAGTTGTGTTATCAAGACACAAGCGGCCTGGCTTAATGAATTACCAAATGCCACAACCCCGTCCTCATGCCCCAACATGGTAAACACCGCAGTTTGCTGCCAGTCAGCCGTTTTAAATAATTGTGTTACCGCATTCGCCATTTCAGGTGTGCCATAAGGAATATCGGCTGCGGTATGCGCCAGATTAAGATTATGGGTATTTTGCCAGATTTCTGGACAGTGAACATGAATCACCGCCTGGATTTGCGGATTTTGCAGATAGACACTGGCGTGAGTTAAAGCCTCGGATGAAGGCTTGGTTTCGCCAGTCGAAAAAATGCTATTTTCCTGAGGATTGGCTTTTGTGACTAAACAATAATTATCCCGCCCCAATACCGCAAGATCGCCGGTTTGTGTGCCACTGATAATAAATTGCAAATCCTTAGTTTCTAAACGTTGGCTGATATTGCCAAAACCGTAGCCATCATAGCGCTGCAGATTCTGCCCAATCAGGTTAAGTTTGAACATTACCGTGCGCCAGGCATTTAATTCACTCAAGTCGATAGCACTGCTTAATCCGGCGTTGCTGTGATGTAACTGGTATTTGATGACACCTTCGGTTTCAGACATACTGCTATTTAATGAGGGGTGAAGAAACTGTTTTGAGTTATAAAACCTTGGCAATTGTGCAAATCGCCAAGGCTTAGAAAGATTTTTAGCTCTGCGGATTTAGTTTGTTATGCCGTAATGAAGAATAAAATGACAGTCCGATAAATGCCGCACCAATCAAGCCGGTCACAACTTCAGAAATATGGATCGACATGCTGCACAGCATAATCACAGCCAACGCGCCGATAGCGTAATGTGCACCGTGTTCCAGAAAAATATACATATCCAGAGTGCCCTGCTTCACCAGATAGACGGTTAAACTTCTGACAAACATCGCGCCTATCCCCAAACCTAACATGATAATCACCACATCTTTGGTAATCGCAAAAGCACCAATCACGCCATCAAACGAAAAAGAAGCGTCCAGAATTTCCAGGTAAATAAAGCTCATAATACCGGCTTTTTGTACCCCTTTTGCAGCCACTTCGCCTTCTTCTTCATTTTCAAATAATGATGACAAGCTGCCAACGATAACATATAACACCAGCCCTACCACACCGGCTGTCATGGCGCTGGCTTTTGCTTCAGGGCTGTCCAGATAAGATTGAGCCACCAATAATGCAATCAGTGTTACCATAATTTCAATCGATTCGAGCTTGCCCAGCAGCACCAGTTTTTCTTCAACAATTTTAATCCAGTGTAGCTCTTTTGCTTCATCCAGAATAAACTCTAAAAACACCATCAGTAAGAATGTGCCGCCAAAAGCAGAAATCAGCACATGCGAGTCGGTTAAATGTCTGGCGTACTCCTGCGGATGTGCCAATGCCATTGCTCCCACTTCCCACATTCCCATATGCGTCGCGACTGCAACAATCGCTAACGGGAATATTAACCGCATTCCGAATACCGCAACCAGAATCCCCCAGGTTAAAAAATAGCGTTGCCATTTTTCTTCCATATTTTTTAATACGGCAGCGTTAACGATGGCATTGTCAAAAGACAGACTGACCTCCATTACGCCCAAAATAACAGCGATGAATGCGGCTGATAATGAGCCTAAGATAATGCCTTGACCGGTTGCTCCGCCCCAGAGCAAGGCGAGGAACAAGCACACCGCTGTGACTTGAAATGAAAGTTTAAAATGCTCCACTGTGATCTCCTAAAAATTATTGCGTTATATATATTGTTCAAAAAAGCAGCAGCCTTATAAAGCTTAGCCACAGCCTAAATATCTTTGCGCACGGACTCGACCAGCCCTTGCAAATCGCCGCCCTTCATGCCGATTTCATTCAGCACCGCATCTATAATCGGCTGCTGGGCCCGGTAAGAAAGCGCCGCAGAAACGGCCTGATCAGCAAGATTGCCGCCACCAGCACCGGTGTTACCCTCAGCATCACTGCCGCTGGAACTACCACGATTCAAGCCATCCACCTGCACAATTTTAATGCTGTCGATTTTTTCGATCGGTTTCACGGATGCTTCAATAATCGCAGGTAACACATCCAGCAATTTCATTTTCACCTGCATGGCAATCTGTTCCGCAGACAAAGTATTCAACGCCGCGTTACGGATTTCCAAACCTTTGGCTTCCACCTGATATTGTACCTGTTGCGCTTCGGCTTTGATTTTTATGGCTTGAGCTTTATTTTCCGCCGCATCTTTTTCTGCTTCTGCCGCGACCCGAATCCCGATGGCCTGTTGTTGCGCCTGTTGTTCCGCAGAAACCAAGGCAATTTGTTTTTCCCGCTCGGCAATGGCAACTTCCCGCGCTGTTTTAACCTGTTCTTCAGCGCGTGCCGCTAAAGCCCGTGATTCGTTGGCCTGCTTTTCAGCTTCCGATTGCGCTTTTGATCTTTCAGCAATGGAGATTGATTTTTCCTGATTTGCTAACGTGGTACTTTTTTCCTGCTCAATCTGGGCAATTTGCACATCGCGGTCGGCTTCAATCTGCATTTGTTTAACAGCGCGATTTTTTTCCACTTCCGCTTCCTGAATTAAGCGTTCGGCATCAATTTTGGCTTGTTGTGCTTCACGGTCCCGTTGTGCGGTGATACTGGCGATTTCAGCTTTTTGTTGAGCATTGCGGGTAGCAATTTCCTGCTCCTGCTTCAAGGTCGCAAAGGTTTGGTCTTGTTGGATATTCAGTTTTAACTGGCTGGCTTCGTAATTCTTTTGCGCAATCGCAACCGAGGTATCCTGTTCAATTTCATTCCGTTCCATGGTCCGTTGTTGGGTTTGTTGGGTCAGTTTGGTCAAGCCTTCGGCATCAAAGGCGTTTTGGGCATCAAAAAATTTAATTGGAGTTTGATCGAGGCGGGTCAAACTCACCGACTCCAGTTCCAGACCGTTTTTCAGCAAATCTTCAGAAACCGCATTTTGTACTGCCTGGATAAAATCGGCCCGCTTG
>CAIQWF010000004.1 GCA_903875455.1 uncultured Pseudomonadota bacterium | reverse complement strand
GGGGAATTACTGTATAAGAAAACCTTATGAATAATTTAAAAAGCATAAGACAAATTTGCATTGACTCATGATTAAGCCCAGTTGGTTAATTCCTTCGGGGCTTTTTTATTTAAGCCGCCTGACTCAATCTTGAATCAAGCCGCGCTGAAAATGCCCTTAAAATGCAGAATATCCGCACTATAACCGCCGCTAATGAATTTCTTGCCGATATCATTGGAAAAATAAACGAGAAACCCCCGGCTATTACAGAAAGACCAAACGATGAGAGGCACTGATAAAAAGGCAGCTAACCACTGCCTTTTTTATGCCTTGCTGGAATTTATGTCAGGGAAAAATCAAGCGCAAGCTTTG
Source organism: uncultured Pseudomonadota bacterium (assembly GCA_903875455.1). Classification (GTDB taxonomy): domain Bacteria; phylum Pseudomonadota; class Gammaproteobacteria; order Methylococcales; family Methylomonadaceae; genus CAIQWF01. The sequence continues at coordinate 42,874 of CAIQWF010000004.1, read as the reverse complement.
CCGGTTAAATTCTGAGGAACCGCTAAAAAAATAACCCTAAATTAAAATAGTTTTTCCTATAAAATCCAGAGCTGTTTTTTAAAAACTTTTTATTTTTAGTACATTTTTTAGTACACATCAGAATTTTAAGAGTTTTAAATATTTTATATTTCAACAGCTTAAGCAAATATTTAATGGATATTACAAGCACGTAAAGTAATCTTTACAATGCAAAACCGCCGAATGAGTTTGTTATCCCATTCGGCGGAATTTGCCTCGGTTGCAGATTCTGCAAAACTACTCTGAAGCAGGCTGCTCTTCCACAGGCCGACCAATGCCAAAACTTTCCAGCAACATTAAAAATACGCCCACACAAATCGCCGAATCAGCAATATTAAACGCCGGCCAATGCCAGGTTTGATAATAGACATCGAGAAAATCAATCACATAACCATACACCACACGGTCGATTAAATTTCCTACCGCCCCGCCTAAAACCAGCGATAACGCCACTGCCAATAAGACTTCCCGCTCTCTTAACCGTGAAATCCATACCCCGATTGCGATGCTGATAATCAACGCCAATCCTGCAAACAGCCAGCGTTGCCAGCCACCGGCATGGGCCAGAAAACTAAACGCCGCACCAGTGTTGTGAACATACGTCAGATTAAAAAACGGCATAATTGCGATAGACTCATACAAACGCATCGAACTATCCACCGCGACTTTACTGGCTTGGTCTAAAACCAAAGCCAGAAACGAAACCCATAACCATTTAAGCATAATGTCGTACTTCACCGTGACCTGCCACATTTTCCACACAACGACCGCAAAGCTCAGGATGCTCGGCATGAGTGCCAACATCAGGCCGTTGATGCCAGCAGCGCACACATTTTTGATGTGCTGAAGCTGCAATTTTTAATTTTAACCCGCTCAATTCACTGGCAATTGCATCGTCCGGTCTTTCTGACAATGGTGCCAGTGTGGCTTTTGAAGTAATGAAAACAAAATGCAATTCGCTGGCAACTTTATTTAATTCCGCAAAATTCGCTTCATTCGCATACAACGCGACTTCCGCATTTAATGATGAGCCGACTTCACCTTTACCGCGCAACTGCTCCAACTCTTTGCTGACCGCAGCACGGACTTCGGTGACTTTATCCCACGTTTCGCGCGTAATGGTTGCATTTTCATCCAAGGGAAATAAACCTTGATACCAGGTTTCCAAAAATACTGATTCAGCCCGTTCGCCCGGAATAAACTGCCACAATTCATCTGCCGTGTAACTGGTAATCGGCGCCAGCCAACGGGTTAAAGCCTCGATAACGTGATACATCGCGGTTTGCGCAGAACGTCTGGCCAAGCCATCAGTTTTCGCCGTGTATTGGCGGTCTTTGGTAATGTCTAAATAAAAACCGCCCAGTTCAATCGAACAAAAATGCAGAATTTTTTGATAAATCGGCTGGAACTGATAGGTTTCGTACAGTGCAATCACTTCTTGCTGCAATTGATAGGCCTTGTCTACCACCCAACGGTCCAAAGCCAGCATATCCGCTGGTGCAACAAGGTCAGTCGCAGGATTAAAGCCGTCCAGATTCGACAGCAAGAAACGCGCAGTATTGCGCAAGCGCCGATAACCGTCAGAGGTGCGTTTTAAAATTTCATCCGACACATTCATTTCGCCGCGATAATCGGTTGCCGCCACCCACAAACGCAATACATCTGCACCCAGTTCTTTCATCACCGCTTGCGGTGCAACCACGTTGCCTGCCGATTTCGACATTTTTTTGCCGTGCGCATCAACGGTAAAGCCGTGTGTTAAAACGGCTTTATAAGGTGCAACATCGTTCATCGCGGTGGAAGCCAGTAATGACGATTGAAACCAGCCGCGATGCTGATCTGAACCTTCTAAATATAAATCCGCAGGAAAATGTAAGTAATCACGACGATTCAACACCGCTTCATGTGTGACACCGGAATCAAACCAAACGTCTAACGTATCAGACATTTTTTCGTATTGCGCCGCCTCCTCACCGAGCAAATCTTCGGCCTTCAACGCAAACCACGCTTCAATGCCTTCTTTCTCGATGAGTAACGCGACTTTTTCCACTAGCTCATCGGTGTTCGGATGTAAGGCGCGGGTTTCTTTATGAATGAAAAAGGTAATCGGCACACCCCAAGTCCGCTGGCGGGAAATACACCAATCAGGACGATTATCCATCATGCTTTCAATTCGTGCTTGCCCCCAATCAGGAATCCACTCAACTTTTTTCACTTCATTCAACGCCGTTTCGCGTAAGCTTTTCTGATCCATCGAAATGAACCATTGTGCGGTGGCGCGGAAAATAATCGGGGTTTTGTGTCGCCAGCAATGCGGATAACTGTGGAAAATCGCTTCGTGATGCAACAGTTTGCCGCGTTGTTTTAACACGTCCACCACTTTCGGATTGGCGTTGAACACATGCTCACCGGCAAACAATTCAGTATTCGGCAAAAACACGCCGTTGCTGCCGACCGGATTATCCACCAACAAGCCGTATTTTTGCCCGACCACATAGTCTTCCTGACCATGACCTGGGGCGGTATGCACTGCACCGGTTCCAGCATCGGTGGTGACATGGTCGCCTAAAATAATCGGCACTTGCCGCTCATAAAACGGATGATGCAGTAATTGCCCCTCCAACGCCGCACCGTTGCAATAAGCGATGACATGATAATTTTCGATGTCATAACGGGCCATTGCATCTTTTAATAAGGCTTCGGCAATCAATAAACGCTCCTGATGACCGTCTTTTTCAACCTGCACCACCGCATATTCCAGTTTCGGATTTAACGCCACCGCCTGATTCGCGGGCAATGTCCAAGGGGTGGTCGTCCAAATCACCACCGATAATTTACCGTGTCCTTCATGTTGCGGAACGCGATGACAACACTTCATAAACGCATTGGTATCAACCACTTTAAAACGCACATCAATAGCGGGAGAATGTTTGTTTTCGTATTCCACTTCCGCTTCCGCCAAGGCTGAACCGCAATCGGTACACCAATGCACCGGTTTTGCACCTTGGCTTAAGTGACCATTGGCGTGAATTTTTCCCAGTGAACGCACAATATCGGCTTCAAATTTGTAATCCATCGTCAAATACGGATTTTCCCAGTCGCCCAAAATCCCCAAGCGGATAAACGCTTCTTTTTGAATCGCGACTTGCTTGGCGGCATAACTGCGGCATTCTTTGCGAAACACTTCCGGTGTGACTTTCACGCCCGCTTTACCAATTTTTTTCTCCACCTGCAATTCAATCGGCAAACCGTGACAATCCCAGCCGGGAACGTAAGGCGCATCAAAACCGCTTAAGGTTTTTGATTTCAGAATAAAATCTTTTAACACTTTATTCACCGCATGGCCGATATGGATTTCGCCGTTGGCGTAAGGAGGGCCATCATGCAGCACAAATTTTGGACGACCGGCGGCGATTTCCCTGATTTTTTGGTACAACTGCTTTTGCGTCCATTGTTTCAGGCGTTCGGGTTCGGCTTGTTCCAGATTGCCTTTCATTGGAAAGGCGGTTTTCGGTAGGTTCAGGGTGTTTTTGTAATCCATGATGGCTCATTCAAATTCATAAGTTTTAAAATCTATCTTTATTTATTCGCTTTAAGCATTTTGAGCAATCATCGCCAACAAAATGCCGATAATTTTATCGGGATGTTCAATGGAATAATCATCTAAATCAATGCTGACATTTAAGCAGTCCATTTTCAAAAATTTCCATACTGTTCCAATCGTCACCACACCGTATATTTTTTTTATTGTTTGCTGATTTTCGGCTTCGTTAAAAATTTTTGCCGCAACCATTTCGGCAATACATTGTCCTAAACCTGAAATTAAATTTTCATTTTTTGCTTCAACGATTGCAATCACCGGACTAACTAACTCTAATTGTTCTTGTGCCGAACTAATAATAAAACCACAAAATCCATTCAAACCTTTTTCTTTATCAACATTAAATTCAATTCCTGAAAAAAGGCTGATTTTATGTTTTAAAATTTTGCGTAATTCAACCAAGATTGGCGAAATAATCAGTTCTGAACGGGCTTTTTCGGTATTAATAGCTCGAGCTAAAGGTACGTTTTCCGCTAATATTTCTTCTAATACGGGGGAAATAGTTGTTTTTTCCAGCAAAGAAAAAAGACCTTCAGCTTCAATGACATGAACACCAAGATTTTGTTTTACTTTTTTCAGGTCAAAATCGCTGTATGACATTTTTTATCCTTTAAAATTTGTTGCGCTCATATTTTCACCTTTAATTATTTGGGGCGACAGGTTTCATTATCACTCTACCTATTCTGCCGCGCTTAATCTATTTCTTACCCATATCTTTTTATCAGCTCCAAAAATGACTTTTTCACAAATTCTTGTGAAAAACGCTGCCATCACAAACTCCTGCAAATTCTGGTGCTGCTCTTTTGCCAAACGCAACACCGCTTGCTCCAGCAGCGAATCGTTGAGAGTCACCTGAATAGTTTGCATAGTTTATTTCTTCTATAAATTTTCAAAAAACGCCTTCGCCTCAATCACATCCTGTTCAATCTGACTTTTTAACTGCTCAATCGATTCAAACCTAATCTCATCCCTGATTTTATGCTTAAAATGCACCTCCACATAATGGCCATAAATTTCCTTATTAAAGTCAAACAGGTGAACCTCCAAAATTACCTTGGCGTTACCGTCAACAGTCGGGCGCGTGCCAACATTTGCCACACCATGCAATTCCTGATTACTCACACCGGTCACCGTCACCGTAAACACACCATTAACCGGGGTATTTTTTCGCAGTAACTGAATATTCGCAGTAGGAAAGCCTAAGGTCCGCCCCAGTTTATTGCCATGTGCCACCCGTCCACAAATCGAGTACGAACGTCCCAATAATTTTGCCGCCAGCTTTAAATTGCCATCCCCCAGCGCATCACGAATCAGGGTGCTGCTCACCCGCAAACCTTGCACCTGGTAAGACTGGGTATTTTCGACTTTAAAGCCAAACAGTTTGCCTTTTTCACGCAACATTGCAAAATTGCCGCGTCGCGACTTGCCAAAGTGAAAATCATCACCTATCACCAAATGTTTTACATTCAGCTTTTTGACTAGAATCTGCTCGATAAAATCTTCAGCATCGTAATTGGCAAAGGCGCGGCTAAAGCGCAAAATAACCAGCTCATCAACCGGCAATCCACTGAACTGTATCACTTTTTCCCGCAATCGGGTCAACCGTGAGGGCGCGTTTGTTGCTAAAAAATATTCCAGCGGCTGCGGTTCAAAAATAATCACCACCACCGGCAAGCCTAATAACTTTCCCTGTTGCGCCAGTTTTTCAATGACCGCTTTATGCCCCAAATGCAAACCGTCAAAATTGCCGATTGTTAAAACGCAGCCATGTTCCAGCGGTATTGTATGGGCTAATCCTCTAATGATCTGCATCAGCGAAACTTAAAAAATAAAAGCTGTCAATTTTACCGGATTTTCAAACAGCTTATTCAACAAAATCATAAACTTTATATTTTGCAACCAAGGGTTTTAAAACATCCTGAATCACTTTTTGATGCTCTGCATGTTTTGAATAATTCTCCAGAGCTTGCAGGCTTTCAAAAGTGCTGGAAATGGCAATATCAAAAGAATCATCCAATGCAGGACTGGGGTTATCACGTTTCATCATCGCCGGTGTGCCGATGTTATAGGATAAAACGCCCGGCAATTTGGCAAGACCTTTACTGGCTTCGATATATTGGTTACGGATATTTTTGTCACCGTGCTGTTTTAGCCAGACCACAACCAGATGATGAGCCTTATGCGGCGCAGGATTGTTTTCAGCATGGACAGGGGCAACAGAGACTGTCAATAAAAATGATAAAACAAATAATGACCGAATTTTCATAATCATTTTCCTCTTTTGCGTTTAACTAACAAATACGGTCGGCAAGCTTAAACAGAACTTCCTTTCGCCAACAATTGTTGGGGCCGCAAACCCAGCAGGAACAAGCTCAATCCATAAACAGCTATTGCGGCAAAAACATAAGCCCCCAAATGTATCAGCCGTTCACTGGCGCTCCAGTGATACCACAAGCTTTTATCAACAAAATAAATCAGTCCGGCAGCCATCAGGGCATTGGCAAGAATCAGCCTTGTTAAAAACCAGCCCCAGCCTGCCACCGGTTGATAAACCTGTTCTTTCAACAGCCGCCATAATAATAATCCGGCATTAAACAGCGCCCCTAACGAAGTTGCCAAGGCCAATCCGGCATGAGCCAATGGCAAAATCAGCAGCAAACCAAAAACCATGTTTGCCAGCATCGTGTACAAACCAAAGCGCACCGGAGTTTTCATGTCCTTGCGCGAGGTAAAGCCCGGCACCAGCACTTTCACCAAAATAAAACCGACCAGACCTAATGAATACGCCATTAAACTTCTGCCCGCCATTTGCACATCATGGGTGCTAAACTCGTGATATTGAAACAAGGTTGACAGAATCGGCTCCGCCAGCAACAGTAAGCCCAATGTAGCAGGGATGCCAATCAGCAACACAAAACGCAAGCCCCAATCCAGCGCGTTTGAAAAAGCGGCTTTATCTTCTGCGGCATGATTTTTGGATAAACTCGGCAGAATTACCGTCGCCAGGGCAATCCCGAAAATCCCTAGCGGAAACTCAACTAACCGGTCGGAATAATATAACCATGAAACGCTGCCTGCGGTTAAAAACGAGGCCAGCAGGGTGTTTAATAACAAACTGATTTGTGAAATCGATGAAGCCAAAAGCGCAGGAATCATCAACTGAATCACTTGCCTAACGCCTGAGTCTTTAAAATCAATTTTCAGGCGCGGCAACAACCCTAATTTTTTCAAAGCGGGAAACTGAAACAGCAATTGCACAACACCTGCGGCCAACACACCCCACGCTAATGCTGTCACAGGCTCAGGCATTAACGGCGCCAAATAAATCGCCGCTGCTATCATGCAAATATTCAGTAACACCGGCGTAACGGCGGGGATGGCAAATTTGCCGTGCGAATTTAAAATCGCCCCGGCAAAGGCGACCAGCGAAATAAACAGGAGATAAGGAAAGGTAATGCGCAACATTTGCACGGCCAAATCATGCTGTGAGCCTTGCCAGGCAAATCCGGGGGCGAATAGCAGAATCAGCAGCGGGGCGGCAAATATGCCTATCACGGTTATCAAAAATAGCACTGCCGCCAAAGTTCCGGCGGTTTTATCAATAAACAGCTTTAAAGCTTGCTGACTGCCCTGTTCTTTATAATCAGCCAACACCGGAATAAAAGCTTGTGCAAACGCGCCTTCTGCAAACAAACGCCGTAAAAAATTGGGGATTTTAAAGGCGACAAAAAACGCATCCGTGCCTGCGTTCACCCCGAAAATCTGTCCGATAAGCATGTCGCGCACAAATCCCAAAATCCGCGATAACAGCGTCATGCTGCCAACAATTGCGGTGGATTTAAAAAGTTGCTTGCTCACGCGGCTCCAAATAATTAGCTAATTTATTGACAATACTAAACTTTGAAAAGATAATACACGGTTTTTATAACGCATAGCAAGAATCGAGTAACTATGGCTAATACAGCACAAGCTAAAAAAAGAGCGCGTCAGGCAGAAAAAAGCCGTATTCGCAACGCGGGTCAACGTAGCAACTTACGCACTTTTATCAAGAAAGTAATCGCTGCCGTTAATACAGGTGACAAGGAAAAAGCCCAAGCAGCTTTTAAAACCGCGATGCCTGTTATTGATTCAGCAGTTACCAAAGGTCTTATTCACAAAAATAAGGCAGCGCGTAGTAAAAGCAGATTAAACGAAAAAGTTCGTGCAATGGCTTAAACGCTAACAGCACTTACCTGAATAACAGAAAGGTCAAAGTTTCGTGCTTTGGCCTTTTTTTTATAGCTTTTTTCTGAAAAATTCAAAAGTCCTGCAAAAGTCACTGAACTTAAATCGCAGCGACACAAAACCCGCAATCACTCAGCTAACGCCTTCGCCGAATTTCTGGCGGCGAAAACAGACAGCTCTAAAACCGTCAGATCTGCCTCTTTGAATGTGCTCCCCCCGTCAAAAAATGCTCTGTACATAACAAAGTTTATCCAGCCTGATGCAAAACTTTACTGTTAGAGTCAAATCTTTATAATTCTGGCCATTCTACAATTAAAAGCTGTTATTTTAACTACTGCATTTTTTACTTAACCTAGCTTCCGCCCGCACACAGCAAGCAATCTGAATCTTATTTCAATAAAATAAATATGCTAGAAGAGGCGTTGGAATATCAAGTAGAATATAGGTCACAGTTTTTAAATGCTAGATAATATAGACTGTTTCCTATCCACTCTGCCGCTATCATAAAATTAACGCCCCCGCAATAAAATGTCCGACAGAAACAACTTCAATTTCGATGTATTAGATTCACTCACGTCTCATATCGCGGTATTGGATGCACAAGGCGTTATTGTCGGCGTCAATCAGGCCTGGCGGCAGTTTGGTGAGAAAAACAGTTTGGCCGATACCAGCCATGATGTCGGCACAAACTATCTGGAGCTTTGTAAAAATGCGCTTAATTATCCTCATGGTGCTGAGGCTGAAGCCGCATTAAAAGGAATTCAGGCGGTTTTAAACGGAGAACAACCTATCTTCAAGCTGGAATACCCGTGTCATAGCCCTGATGAGGAACGCTGGTTTTCCATGACCGTAACCCCGCTGCAAAACTCAGCTGGCGGCGCGGTGATTAGTCACGAAAATATCACTGAGCGCAAAAAAATCAAATTCAAACTGCGCGAGAGCGAAGAACAGCTGCGCTTGTTTATTCATTATGCCCCGGCCTCGATTGCCATGTTTGACCGGAACATGTGTTACATGGCTTACAGCGACCGTTGGCTTGCTGATTACGGTTTAACGGAACTGGATCTGAGAGGCCGCAGTCATTATGAAATCTTTCCTGATATTCCTGAACGATGGAAAAAGATTCATCAACGTACTTTGGCTGGAGCGGTGGAAAAGAATGAGGAAGAACAGTTTTTTCGTGCGGATGGCAAGGTTGACTGGGTACGCTGGGAAACGCGGCCTTGGTTCACCCGCAAAGGGGAAATCGGCGGCCTCATCCTGTTCTCTGAGGTCATCACTGAACGCAAGCAGGCTGAAATGGAAATTAAATCAGCTAAAGTAAAACTGGAAGCGGCTTTAGCCAGCATGAGCGATGCGGTTTATGTCACTGATGCCGAAGGTATGCTGCTTGAGTTTAACGATGCCTTTGCCACATTCCACCGCTTTAAAAACAAACAATGCTGTTGTCACACCCTCAATGAGCTTCGTAATTTCATTGATCTGTACTCGGTGGACGGGAAACAGCTCCCCCCAGAACAAAGACCGATACCGCGTGCCTTGCAAGGCGAGACAGTCAGCGATTTAGAACTGAATTTACGCCGCACAGACACCGGCGAAACATGGACTGGCAGCTTCAACTTTGCCCCGATTCACAATCAGGACGGCAAAATTGTTGGTGCGGTAGTTTCTGCGCGAGACATCAGCGAACGTAAACGCATCGAAGATAAGCTCAAAGCCAGTGAAGCAGAATTTCGTCTGCTGGCAGAATCCATGCCGCAAAGCGTCTGGATTGCTGATGCCGCAGGGGATACGACCTATTTTAACCGCCAATGGCTGGATTATACCGGCATGACTCTGGAAGAAAGCTATGGAAAGGGCGGGTTTAAAGCGATTCATCCTGACGACCAGCAATGCGCTCTGGATAATTGGCAGGATGCGGTGATTAATAAGCATCCTTATAGCCAGGCCAGCCAAATCCGCCGCCATGACGGGGTTTATCGCTGGTTTTTGGTGCGCGGGGTGCCGGTATTTAATAGCGACGGCGAAATTTACAAATGGTTTGGTACCTGCACCGATATTGAAGAGATTAAAGAATCTGAAATAGCTCTGAATGAAAGCACCAGAGAGTTTCGCCTGCTGGCCGAAGCCATGCCGCAAATCGTCTGGGTGGCTCGTCCAGACGGCTGGAATACTTATATAAGCCAGCAATGGGCAGATTATAGCGGCATGAGTCTTGCTGAAAGTTATGGGCTTGGCTGGATTAAACCTTTTCACCCCGATGACCGGCAACACGCTTTAGATGAGTGGCAAAATTCCCTCAGTAGCAAGAGTGAATATTCCCAAGAATACCGACTCCGCCGCCATGATGGCGTTTATCGCTGGTGGCTGGTTCGGGCTGTGCCGATCTTTGATGAAAACGGCGAGATTTCCAAATGGTTTGGTACCTGCACCGATATTTACGAGATTAAAGAATCTGAAATAGCTCTGAATAAAAGCAACAGAGAGTTTCGCCTGCTGGCGGAAGCCATGCCGCAAATCGTCTGGACTTGTGATACAGGCGGCTTAAATACTTATTTCAACCAGCAATGGGTGGACTATACCGGCCTAACAATGGAAGAAAGTCACGGGGATGGCTGGAATAAACCTTTTCACCCCGACGACCAGCAACGCGCCTGGGATGCCTGGCAGAATGCCGTTAATAACAATGGCGTTTATGCTCTCGAATGCCGACTACGCCGCCATGACGGGGTTTATCGCTGGTGGCTGGTTCGCGGTATTCCGTCTTTTGATGACAACGGCAACATTCATAAATGGTTTGGCACCTGCACCGATATTCATACTCTCAAAGAAGCACAGCAGGCGTTGCAGGATAACCAGAACCGGCTGCAATTCATCCTGGAAGCAACACACATAGGCATCTGGGATTTGAATTTGCAAACCCTGAAGGTTTCCCGAAACCAGGAACATGCCCGGATTTTTGGCTACAACTCATTAGAGCTTGAGTGGAGCTACCCGGTGTTTCTTGAGCATGTCATCCCGGAGGACAGAGCCGAAGTAGCCCGCCAGGTTGAAATCGGCATCAAAGAACAGTCAGGCTGGACCGTTGAATGCAGAATCCGCCGGACTGACGGCGAAATCCGCTGGATATGGGGAGCCGGTGAATATCTGATAGACGAAAAAAACATGCCGTCACATGTGGTGGGTATCGTACAGGACATCACCGAGCGCAAAGCCAGCGAACAACACATTTATGATCTGCTGCGTCAGGAAAATAAACTAACCCAGCAACGCTTGGTTGCAGAGCAGGCGAATCAGGCTAAATCAGGCTTTTTGGCCAATATGAGCCATGAAATCCGCACCCCGATGAATGCCATCACCGGCCTCACCCATCTGATCCTAAAAACCGAACTGACCCCGCGTCAGCAAACGTTTATGGAAAAAATTCAGCTTTCCAGCCAGCACCTGCTGGAAATCATTAACGATATTCTGGATTTTTCCAAAATTGAAGCCAACAAATTGACTCTTGAGCAGGTTGAATTTGATTTGGAAAGTGTACTGGACAGCGTTGTCACCCTAATCCGGGAAAAAACCGTCGAAAAATCGCTGGAACTGGTATTTAAGGTTGATCCTGCCATTCCTGATTATCTGATTGGCGATCCGGTGCGCCTGAAACAAATTTTAATCAACTATGCCAATAATGCGGTCAAATTTACCGAACAGGGCCGAATTGTAATTGAAGCACACCTTAACACCGACAAAGGCAGGGAAGTAGAGCTGTATTTTGCCGTGCATGATACCGGCATTGGCCTGAGCAAAGAACAGCTTGAAAAGTTATTTCAATCGTTTCAGCAAGCGGACAGTTCCACCACCCGCAAATATGGCGGAACCGGCCTGGGATTGGCAATTGCCAAAAAACTTGCCAACTTAATGGGCGGGGACGTCGGCGTAAACAGTGAATATGGCCAAGGTTCAACATTTTGGTTTACGGCTTGCCTTGATAAAAGTCAAAAACAGAAAAACCGGCTTTTGGAGCCGAATTTACAGGGCTGCAAGATTTTGGTGGTGGATGATGCCGATTACACCCGCGAAATTATATCGGCTTACCTTAAAAATATGGGCTTTGCCCCTCAGCAGGCATCTTCAGGAGCTCAGGCGCTGGAAGCGATTAAACAGGCTGCCGGTGAAAACCGGCCTTTTCAGATTGTGTTTCTGGACTGGGATATGCCGGGCATGAACGGCATTGAAATGGCGGGGCATATCTTGAAACTGGGGCTGGAAAAACCGCCGCATCTGGTGATGGCAACCTCGTTTGACCGGGAAGAGCTGACCTCCCAAGCCGAGCAGGTTGGCATTGCCGAAGTGCTGCTGAAACCTGTCAACGCTTCCACTTTGTTTAATACCGCCTTGTGGTTATTGCGCGGTGAAGACCGCCGCAAACTTGCAGACAATGAAAATTTAACCTCGGTGTTTTCGCTGCTGCACACCATTCAAGGGGCTCATGTCTTGCTGGTGGAAGATAACGCCCTAAATCAGGAAGTGGCAACAGAACTGCTAAAAGAGGCCAGGTTAATCACAGATGTCGCAGAAAATGGCGAAGTGGCCGTGCAAATGGTGCAGGAAAATCAATACGACATTGTGTTGATGGATATGCAAATGCCGGTGATGGATGGTATTGAGGCAACGCTTGCCATTCGTGAGTTAGGCGGTGAGTTTGCCGAACTGCCGATTGTGGCGATGACCGCCAACGCCATGCTGTCTGACCGTAATACCTGTCTGGCGGCGGGAATGAATGACCATATCGGCAAACCGATTGAGCCGGAAGAGCTGTGGAACAAGCTGTTGCGCTGGATAAAACCGCGAGCCTCAGCCAATGGCCAATCTTTGTCTGCCGGGCCGCAACAGCATGAGCCAGACCCTAACTTTGTCAAGGTTCAGGCAATTGAAGGACTGAATATCAACGCCGGATTAAACCACTGCCTGGGCAAACAGGGCCTTTATTTATCCTTGCTCTGTAAATTTGCCGAGACGCAAAAACAATTTTCGCAGCAGCTGGATCATGCTCTGGCGACAGAGCAAATGAAAGTGGCTGAACGCTTAACGCACACGCTGAAAGGTTTGGCCGGTAATCTTGGCGCAGAACAGCTGAAAAAAGATGCCGCTACTATCGAAGGCATCTTACACGCGCATCAAATTCCGCTGGCCATGCAGTTGCAACCGTTCCTGCAATCCTTAAGCACAAATTTGCAAAACCTGGTCAGCCAAATTGAAGAAAACTTGCAGCAGCCTGAGCAAACGGAACCAGAACCGCCTGTGCAAATCGACCGGGTAGCGCTTGAGAATTTTATTTTCCAGATTGCCCAGTTGCTTGAGGAAAATAATTCTGAAGCCGTGGATAAGATAGAAGCAAACAAGGCCCTGCTAAAAATAGCCTTTGCCGAACAGTTTCAGCCTTTCTATGCCGCCGTGCACAACTTTGACCTGGAACTGGCCGCAGATATTTTGAAACAGTGCAGCGCAAAGCTGCAAATCGGCTTGATTGTGAAAAAAAACTGATGTCGGCTGCTCTGAGAATATGATTAACAATAACATCCCTCTTCCGTTCGTGGTGAGCTTGTCGAACCACAAACATCCTTCGACAAGCTCAGGATGAACGGATAAGAAAATAGGGATTATTTTTAACACTGTCCTTGCAACTTTTTAAGCAAGGAATCCAAAGCATCGCCTGCACTGCTATCAACCTGAATCACCCTCTCCTGTTCCTGCGCAGTAAAGGCCTGTGCAGTTTTAAGCTGATGTTCCAACACCGCCAAGGTCGCCTCTGACGCATCCTCTCCATGTTCTAATCGCTGCATAATCCGCTGTTTTAATTCCGCTTCCGGGGCGTAAAAATCCAGAATCAAAAACTTTAGCTGTTTTTCAGCCGCCAGTTGCTGAAACAAACCGCGCTGCCCAGTTTTCAAAAATGCCGCATCAATCAGCACAGAAAAACCGGCATCCAGCATTGTTGCACTGAAATCAGCCAGCTTTTGATAAATCAACTGAATATTTTCTGGGCTGTAAATAGCCTGATTAATCTCCCTGTCTGTACCTTGTTTTGATTTGCCAAACAAGCGTTGCCGCTCCACATCGGAGCGCAAATGAATCAAGCCCAGCTTTTCAGCCAGTTGTGCGCCCAGGGTCGACTTCCCTGAACCGGAAAAGCCGTGGGTAATCATCAATAGCGGCGGTTTGGCCGCGCTGAAACTTTCCGCCAGATTGGCATAGCTTTCGGCCTCCTGAAAATCTTGGCCGTTTTTATGTTGCTGCCAGCGCAACAAAGCGACTTTGCAGCGCACCAATGCCCGATAAACCAGATAATAAGGCAATAAACTCAGACCCTGATAATCACCGGTCTGGCTCAAATAACGATTTAAAAAGCGATAGGCAAAATCCGCCATTCCGCGTTTTTGCAAATCCATCAGCACAAACGCCACTTCGCTGATGACATCTATCCAGCGCAAAGCCGGGTTGAATTCAATGCCGTCAAACGGCGTGACTTTATTATCAATCAAGGCGATGTTGCCCAGGTGCAAATCGCCGTGACATTCGCGGATAAAGCCTTGTTGCTTGCGCTGTGGGATCAAAGTGGAAATTTTTGCCCGCTCCCGCTCTCCCCATTGCGCCAGTTTTTCAATTTGTTGCAGGAACTCCCCATTCTCAAGCAAGGGGCGGATATGGAGAAAATTGCCGGAAAACCAGCGGTGAATTTCTGCCGCAGTGCCATAATGGCTATCGGATCTGTCGGTTTTCGCATGGCGGTGAAAATCAGCAGTAAGGTCGGCGAGTTCATCAATGCTTGCCGTATCTAAATCCCCATGAGCAGCAATTTCACTCAACAGCTGTCCGCCCGGAAACTGCCGCATTTGCACCGCATAGTCGATGATTTCACCGCCACCGTTGATTTTGGCTTGTTCAGCACTTCCGGTAATCGGCACAAGCTGTAAATATAAATCACGAGCAAGGCGGCTATTGAGGCGAATTTCTTCTGCACAGTAAAAATGACGTTTTTCCAGGGTAGAAAAATCCAGAAAATCAAACTGAATCGGCTTTTTAATTTTATAGGCGTAGCTGCCAGTTAATAATACCCAGGAAATATGGGTTTCAATCAGCTCGATTTTTACCACAGGGTGCGGATAAGCAGCAGGATTTAGCAGTGACTGGATTAAACTCACAACAACGCCTCGTTTGATTTTAGCAATACCAATACGCTAGTTTTTCAATGACCGAATCGCTTGCAGGGCCGCCGTTAAAGCTTTATCCAGTTCATCCACCAGCACTTTGATTGCCGTTATTTCTTTGTTAAAACAGGCTTTTTCAAGGGCTGCGGCCACTGCCACTACCTCGGTTGCCTCCAGACTTGCAGCCGCGCCTTTCAGTGAATGGGCCTTTTGTCTGATTTCTTCATAATCGCCGGCCTGTAGGTATTTTTTGAATTCGGGCATGAGATTTTGATACTCGTCATTGAACATAAACAGCAGTTTCCTGAGCAATTCCGGGCTGTCAGCGGCCCGCTGCAATGCCACAGCAATATTGAAAGAGGGCAAATAATCAGGAAGTTGAATGCCGGAGTTTAACTGCGGCGGCGGTTGTTGCGTTTTTTGAGCCGGCACAGGATTTTTCAGCAGTTTTTCCGGGATTGCATTTGTCAGCCAGAACTTTAAAACCGCCGCCAGTTTTTCCGGCATAATCGGCTTGCTAATATGATCGTTCATCCCTGCTTCCAAGCTGTTTTTCCGGTCGCCAGTCATGGCATTCGCGGTCATGGCAATAATCGGCAGCCTGGAAAACCGCACATCAGCACGAATCAGGCGGGTTGCGGTCAAGCCGTCCATCTCAGGCATCTGAATGTCCATAAACACCAAATCAAACGGTTCTTTGAAAACCCGTTTTACCGCTTCCCTGCCATTTTCGGCAATCTCAACCACAACTCCCAGATTAGTCAGCAATTCCGTTGCCAGTTCGCGGTTAAGATTATTATCTTCAACCAGCAAAATTTTCCGCCCGGTTAAACAACTAAAATCTTCAACGGTATTTTGTTGGCTTTGTCCGGTTTTATGACTAGCAACCGGCTTTTGGGCAATGCCAAGTTTTATTGTAAAAATAAAAGTGCTGCCCTTTCCAGGCTCACTTTCCACACGGATTTTCCCACCCATCATTTCCACAAGTTGTTTGCTGATAGTCAGTCCCAATCCTGTGCCGCCATATCGGCGGGTGATTGAAGAGTCGGCTTGCGAAAAAGGTTGAAACAGTTTTTCTATTTGCGTTGAGGTCATGCCGATGCCGCTGTCCTGCACGGAAAAACGTAACACCACGGCTTCTGCATCACGCAGTTCCGGTTTCACGGAAATAATAATCTTGCCCTGTTCGGTAAACTTGACGGCATTGCTTGCCAGATTAATCAAAATTTGACTGAGCCGCAGAGTATCGCCTATTAACCAGCGCGGGGTTCCTTCATTAACCAGCGTCGCCACCACAATGTTTTTTTGTTTGGCGTTCATCTCGACAATATCCGCGATATAACGCAAAACCTCATCCAGCGAAAACGGCGCGGTTTCCAGCTCCAGCCTGCCGGATTCAATTTTGGAAAAATCCAGAATGTCATTAATAATGCTGAGCAAGGAGTGCGCTGCGTAGCTGATTTTATTCAGGTAATTGCGCTGTTTCGCCGTCAGCTCAGTCTTCAGGGCCAGATGCAGCATACCGGTAATGGCATTCATCGGGGTGCGGATTTCGTGGCTCATATTGGCTAAAAACTCACTTTTGACCCGATTGGCCTTTTCAGCTTCCAGCTTGGCCTTGTTAAGTGCCGAATCACTCAAGCGTCTGATTTCCTCTTCCTGCTGCTTGCGGGTAGTAATATCATGCACAATCGAGTGAATCACCATCTGACCTTGATAAACAATGGCATTGGCATAGATTTCAACCTCTTTTATCTGCCCGTCGCTTAAGCGATGCTGGGCATACACATGTTGCGACTTTGATAGAATTAGCTCAAACAGCGGCAATACTTCGGTTATCGGTCGGGTATCAATCTCGCCGATATTCATGGTCCGCAGTTTTTCGATGCTATAGCCCCAAAAAGAACTGGCTGCTGGATTCGCATCAATAATGTTGCCATTTTTCAAATCGATTAACACCGCAATACTGCTGCTACCTTCAAACATTTGCTGATAGCGGGTTTCCCGCTCTATCAGGTCGGCACTGATTTTTTGCGCCAGTGCAAATGCCCGTCTGCGGCTATTCGCCAGCAGCCAGGTAATGGTGGTCAGCATCAGGGTAATCACTATGCCGACACCGGCAGTCAAATAAGCCTGTCTTAAGTCAATCTGCTTTTCAAAATCGGCGTGTGAGTGGATATGCAGCAGCCAGGAATTCCCGGCAATAGCAATTTGTTTCCGGGTACTAAAAACAGATTGGCTTTCTGTCAGGCTGTCGTTATTGCGGTTATAAAGTAAAGCCTGAAACAAAGGCTGTTTGCCATCATAAATGTCCAGGTCTACATCAGGATTGATTTTGCTCTCTTTTTCCAGCACCGCCTGCATAAAGTCATCCATTCTGAAAGGGGCGTAAATCCAGCCGCGAAAATTGGCCAATCGCCGTGCCAGAGTTGAAATATCAGCGCCTTTGCGGTAAACCGGCAGATACATTAAAAAACCGGCCTGTACATTTTTGCCACTTTCCTGCACCAGCGTTACCTTGCCGGAAAAAGCAATTTCATTATTGCGCCAGGCTCTGTCCATGGCAGTGCGACGCACCGTTTCCGAGTACATGTCAAAGCCAAAGGCGCGTAAGTTGCGGTCAGAAAACGGCTCTATATAAATGATTGCCGAATAAAGTTCGCGCACACCTTCCGGGCGAATGTTGTAATCAGAAAAGCCTTCACTGCGAATAGCAGCCAGATGCTGTTGTTTTTTCCCGGCGGGAATCAAGATTGAAAAACCCACTCCCTGAATCCCCGGATAAAATTTTTCGATATCCAGTTCATTGATATAAACTTTAAATTCATCACGCGAAACGGTGTCGGAGGCAATAAACAAGCCGCGGCCACCGTGCAAAACTTCAGCATAAGCCCGTAGCCGCTGTTTAATCAGAATTTCTATTTCATTAGCACGAAAGTCAAACTGCTGTTGCAGCTCTTGTTTGGAAAACTGATAAGCCAGACTCCACAAATAGTAAGTAACCGCCAGGCACAGGCATAACACCAGCACCGGCAGCAAATGGCTCAGATTAAACGTGGGCTTAACGCTAAATTTCATCAATTTTTTTCAATGACTGCACCGCCTGGATAGCAGGCGTTAACGCCTTGTCCAATCCTTCCAGCAACAAAGGAAGTGCAGAAAAATTTTCTTCGTGCAAAGTGTGCTCCAAAGCCGATGCGGCTTCAACCAGTTCGCGGTTTTCCAAATTTGCGGCGACCCCTTTCAGGGTATGCACAAACCTTTTGGCTTCATGATAATCTCCATCCTGAAGCAGTTTTTTTAGTTTTGGCAGTGCTTCCGTGTACTGAATCCGAAACATGGTCAACAGTTTATAGAGTAATGTAGCGTTATTTCTGACCCGCAACATCGCTGCCGGTATGTCAAAGGGTGGCAACTGCTGAGGAAGTTCAACTTCGGCAACGGCCTGTCGCTTTTGTTCTGGCCATTGTGGAGATGATTCTGCCCGCCCGGTTGCCCCGTCCAGCCATTTTATCAGGAGTTCGGTCAGTTTTTCCGGCATAATCGGCTTGGCCAGGTAATCATTCATCCCCGCCGCCAAAGTAATTTCCCGGTCGCCGGTCATGGCGTTGGCGGTCATGGCAATAATCGGCAAACTGGCGAACCGACCGTTAGCGCGAATCAATCGGGTCGCAGTCAAACCATCCATTTCCGGCATTTGCACATCCATAATCACCAGATCAAACGGTTCCGAGAAAACCCGCTCTACCCCTTCCCGGCCATTTTCGGCAACTTCCACCTTAATCCCAAGCCCGCTCAAAAGTTCGATTGCCAGCTCACGATTGATGTCGTTATCTTCAACCAGCAACACCTTGCGTCCGCTTAAGCAGGCTGAAATATTGGCGCTATTTTCTCTGCTGGCTCTGGTAATCAACGGCGGCGGTGCTTCAGGAATACCCAACAGCACGGTGAAACTAAAGGTACTGCCCTGCCCTGGCGTACTTTCCACCCGAATCTCTCCGCCCATCATTTCAATCAGTGATTTGCTGATAGACAATCCCAAACCTGTGCCGCCATATCTGCGGGTAATGGAGCTATCCGCCTGTGAGAAAGCCTGAAACAGCCTCTCTATCTGCTCTGAACTCATGCCAATACCGCTATCCTGCACGGAAAAGCGCAGCCGTACTGTTTCCGGGTTAAGTTCTTCCGGCGTAACCGAGACAATAATCCGGCCTTTTTCGGTAAATTTCACCGCATTGCTAACCAGATTAATCAGAATTTGCCCCAGACGCAAGGTATCGCCAATCAGCCAGCGCGGCGTTTTTTCATTCACCAAAGTTACCACCACAATATTTTTCTGTTTGGCTTTTAAATCAATAATGTCGGAAAGATAATGCAGCAACTCATCCAGTGAAAACGGTAATAACTCCAGCTCCAGCCTGCCTGCTTCAATTTTGGCAAAGTCCAGAATATCATTGATGATACTCAGCAAGGATTGCGAGGCATAAGTAATTTTATTCAGGTAGTTGGTTTGTTTCGGGGTTAATTCCGTGCGCAGCGCCAATTTCGCCATGCCGATAATCGCATTCATCGGGGTACGGATTTCATGGCTCATGTTGGCCAGAAATTCACTTTTGGCCTGATTGGCAAGATTGGCTTTTAGTTCGGCTTCCTGCATGGCCTGTTCTGCTAGCTTACGTTCGGTAATATCAATAAAGGTAGCAACATAATGAGTGATAATACCGCTATCATTCTTGACTGCGGCAATTGTCAGCCATTCAGGATAAATTTCACCATTCTTGCGCCGGTTCCACATTTCGCCTTCCCAGCTACCGGTTTGCTCAATAGTCCTCCACTTGGCCGCATGAAATTCTTCATCATGCAAACCTGAAGCAAACATGCCGGGGGTTTTGCCTATCACCTCTTCGGCGCTGTAGCCGGAAATTCGGCTAAAAGCCTGGTTTGCCCGCAAAATAGTATGCTCGGCATCCGTGATGATAATCCCTTCCTGCGACTCAAAGGCAATCGCCGCAATGCGTAGCTCAGTTTCAGCCTGTTTGCGTTCGCTAATGTCCTGTGCACTACCCACCATCCGCAAAGCTTTGCCGTCTTTGTCCCGTTGCACTTCGCCCCTGCCACGAATAAAACGAATGCTGCCGTCTGCCAACACTATCCGAAAATCCAGCTCAGCCGGTTTCTTTCCTGCCAAACAGTCGCCTATCCATTTTTCCATCAAGGGTCTATCATCGGGATAAATCAACTCAACCAATGCCGGCACCGAGTGGCCAAAGATTTCTGCTGTTACGCCATAAATTCGATACATCTCATCCGACCAGCTAAGCTGGCCGGTTGTCAGGTCCATAGCCCAACTGCCAATATGGGCGATGCGCTGAGACTCAGACAGCATCTGCTCTTTGCGCTGCAATATTTCCTCTATTTTTTTACGCTCGGTAATATCGATATGGATACCGCTCATCCGAACAGGCTTGCCCTCAGCGTCGCGTTGCACAATCTTGGCATGGTCGAATATCCAGCGAATGCTGCCATCTTTATGCAACATCCGGTATTCGACAGCATGATAGGTTTGCTGCCCTTCCAAAACCTCATAGATGGACTGCCAGGCTTTTTCGCGGTCATCAGGATGAATAAAATCTGTCCACTGCTGAGTAGTCTGTTGAATCTCTTCGTATGTATAGCCCAGCATTTGCGCCCAGATTGCATTGCGCTCCACCTGACTGGTGAGAATATTCCAGTCCCAAAAACCGATATATCCACCATCCAGAACCAGTTTCAATTGTTCTGCGCTTTGCTGTAGTGCCAGCTCTGCCTGTTTGCGCTTGCTAATATCCAGCACCATACCAATCAGATATTCCACCTGGTTCTGGGCATTGCGTACGCAGTTCACTGCTAGATGTGCATAAACAGTGTGCCCATCTTTGTGAATATAGCGTTTTTCCATTTGATAGGAATCAATCTCGCCGCGTAATGTCCGGCGAAAATAACTTTCATCTGCTCCCAGGTCGTCGGGGTGGGTAATTTTTGCCCAATTGAGAGACTGCATTTCCTCTTTGCTATAGCCAAACATGTCACAAAAACACTGATTAACGTTGAGCGTTGCTTTATCAGGGTAGGAAGTCAGCATTCCGATAAGCGGTTGCTCGAAATAATGCAATAATTCATCGCGACTTTTAATTAATGCCGCTTCTATTTGCTTGCGCTCAGTAATATCGCGTGAACAGACATGGAGAATAAGTTCTCCGTTCATTGTCATCGGCGTTAATGAAACTTCGATAGGGAAAGTTGAGCCATCAGCGCGGATTTGCATCCATTCAAAGCGGTGATAACCTTCCCGCACCGTAATTTCCATCATTTCAGCCGCTTTCTCTTTGGAAAGCCTGCCGTCCGGCTGGTATTCAGGTGATAATTCGCCAGGACTGCGGCTAATAAGCTCGGATTTTGACTGGTAGCCCAGCATGGTTACTGCGATAAGATTGCAGTCGATGAAACGACCGTTTTTGATGAGTAAGGTTGGGTCTTTAGAATATTCAAACAGATGATAAAAAGCGTTTTCACTTTCGCGCAGCGCCGCCTCTATCTGTTTACGGTGTTTTATTTCACGTCGCAAATTTATATTCCAAATCAGCGCCAAAAAAAATACCGCAAGTATGATTTCTGCGTAAATAACCAAGGTTTCAGTTTTTACTCCCTGTTCAACCTGCAAACTCATCCAATGGTTTTGAATGGCCTGCTTTTCAGATTCGGGAATTTTGCTCAACACTTTAGTCAAAATGCCTGTCAAAGGCCGACTAGCTTTGGTTGCCGCCATCCGATGCTGACTTTTATAACCACTATCACCGGCATAGATAAGATTTATCAGCCCTGCTTTTCTAATGGTGTAATTTGCGACAGCCGGATCACCTACATAGGCATCGGCTTGACCGTTATTTACCATCAGCAAGGCTTCCAAGGTACTTTTGACTGGAGTCAAATGAATTTCAGGATAAGAGCTGGCGAGTATTTCCTGCATGAAATAGCCGCGCTCAATGGCCACGCGCTTACCTTTTAGAGCTTTCAGATTGCCAATAAAGCCGTTTTTTTCATGACTGACGATAATGACAGGTATTTCAATATAGGGTTGGGTAAATTTTAAATATTGGCTGCGCTCCTTGGTTTGATTGAGGTCCGTGAGCATATCCAGCTTTTCATGCCTGGCCATTTCCAGTATTTCGACCCAGCTTTTATCCTTGATAATCTCAAACCTTACCCCTAACGCTTGTTCGGCTTGTTTAAGGTAATCAGCACTCAAACCTTGATAATTGCCGTTACTGTCGAGCCATTCATATGGCGGAAAATCTCTGTCAATCCCGACCCGAATCACTCGATGTGTCTGGAGCCAGGCTTTTTCTTCCTGAGTCAGTTTTAACTGGCTGCTTTGTGATTGCTGATAAATAAAACCTTGCAGATTATCCAGCGACTTCACCATCCCCAGTTGCAAATAGATTTCTGCAATGCGCTGGAAACGACCAATGCTGGCACTGCCTATCGGGATAATATCCGGCAAAATCATTTTCGCGGTTTCAGCCGCTTCAAACCGCAAATGTTGCTCTGTTAAGCGTTTTTCTGGATTGTATTTTTTCAGAATAAGCTGAATGATTTCTTCAGGGTGTTTCAGAGCATAATCCCAGCCTTTTAACGAAGCCCGCAAAAATTTCTGCGCTCGTTCAGGATGCAGGCGGATTTCCTGCTCACTGGTGAACAAATTGTCACCTAAAAAATCGATTCCATAATTGCGCGGGTCAATAATGTTAATTTCGATTTTTTTCTGTCTAAAATAATCCGGCTGATCGGTAAGATAAGCAGCTATAACATCGACTTTGCCATTAATCAGATCTTCTGCCTTAAAATTCTGATCTACATGGCTGAATTCTTGTGTTTCAACACCTGCCTCGTACAACATGGCATGTAGTGTAGCTTTGGCTGAAATGCCATCCATCACCCGTTTGCCTTTCATTTCATACGGGCTAATAATCCCGGAACTTTTCAGGCTGATATACACTACCGGACTGTGTTGAAAAATAGTCGCCAGAATCACCACCGGCCTGCCATTTAATCTTTCCAGCAACAGGCTTGCGTCCGTTATTCCATATTCGGAGTTGCCTTGAATGAGTTGTTCAATATTATTAAGATTCGGCGTTCGTTGTTTAATATCAACATCCAGCCCTTCTGCGGCATAAAAGCCTTTTTCTTTAGCGGCGTAATAGCCTGCAAACTGAAACGCATGTAGCCATTTCAGCTGCAATGAAACTTTTTCCAAAGGCGGTTTTGTCTCTGCCAGCAACGGCAACGAACAGACAAGCAAACATAACAACGCCACGCTTTGCAAAAAAGCCTTGAGGTTAGGTTTTGTTCTAGGTTGCAGCAAATCAATATTTAACAACATCTTTATCTTTATAATGGCGCAGATTTAAACCTCTGATGCGTTCAGACTATGGTTATTTCTCAAATAGCATTTTTTAAAACACAGAATCTATATCCTAGGATTATACGATAAGATATAAATTTTAAAGTGTGTTAAATACATTCAAATAAATAAAAACTGAGGTGATTTTCAATGAGTCGGAAACTGTTTCTGAATAAGGTGTTTATGCTGCTAAATCTACTCTGTTTGCCTGCGCTTTATGCTCAGCCCAAGATTCCGGTTTATACAATGCCAGCCGCTCTGGTTAATCGCCTAAAAGCGGAAACTGAGCAGCGTCAACGCGGGGAATGTGAGCAAAAACAGCGCGAATTTGGCAGCAATCATTTTTATGCCTTGAACGGTAAGTTGCTACTGTTGATTGCTTTGCCGGATTATTTTTGCAACGCCAGCAGTTTTATGCCGGTGACGATTGATAAACAGGGACATTGGGATGCGGGCGCAGTGCTTGAAAATTATCCGACTTTTCTGCTCACCGATAGCAGTCAACAGCTTTGGCTGGCCAGTCACTGGGAAATTGAAGGCGTTTATCCGGTGCTACAGCGTAGTATCGATGGGATAAACTGGCAGGAAATCAGTTTGCCGAAAGAGCGGAAAATTGATTGCTGTTTTCAATATCTGAAACAGGTTTGCCTCAACAACTCACAAATTCAGCTTAAATTTACCGGCTTGGATGACACCCCGGTAGAGTATTGGGCGACCAGTGTAAGCAACAGTTTGAAACCCTCTCCAGACTGGAAAAAAGTCAGCCCGCAACACTGTCAGGCAACGGCAGTGACAGCGGCTGATTGGCAACGAAAAACTTCAGCAAATGGAGCGCAGATCAGCTTTGAATCAGAGACACAGGGATTTAAAGCTCTGATTCCACGCTGGCTGAAAGCGGCAAACTAGAAAGCTGGATAATTCAGCAGCCAAATTATCCAGCTGTCGCTCAAGCAACCTGAAAACATCGGTTTGATAAAACCAGAACAAAAAAATTTTAAGCTATACGCCTATCGTCAGTTGTCGTACACTTTGACTACACACAAGAAACTTCAGGAGAGCTATCATGTTTGAAATTGCTGAATTAGGTCATACCGTAAGCAAAGCGGATTATAACGAACAGGTACCGGAATTAAGAACCCAACTTCTCACCGTGCAGCAACAGCTTAGAAGCTGTGATTTTTCCGTGCTGATTTTAATTTCCGGTGTTGATGGCGGCGGTAAAGGTGATGTGATTAATTTGCTTAACGAATGGATGGACCCGCGTTATATCCGCACTTTTGCTTTTGGCACCCCGAGTGATGAAGAAAAAGAACGTCCGAAATTTTGGCGGTTCTGGCGCACCTTGCCGCCAAAAGGTTTAACCGGAATTAACGTCAGCTCCTGGTATACCGAACCGTTGGCGAAACGGGTTTCCGGGCAAATTGACGATAACGCCCTGCAAATTGAGCTGATGCAGATTCGTCAGCTGGAACAGGAACTGATTGATGACGGGATGCTGATTATTAAATGCTGGCTGCATTTGAAAAAAGACGAGCAGAAAAAACGTCTGAAAGCGCTGGAAAAAGACCCGGAAACCAGCTGGATGGTAACCGAGAGGGATAGAAAACATTTAAAAATGTATGATGATTTTGCGCTGGTGGCTGAGCGGGTTTTAACCGATACCAGTACCGGTGATGCCCCCTGGCTGATTGTTGAAGGCGCTGATTTGCGCTATAGCAGTCTGACGGTCGGGAAACATATCTATAACCGCATTCAGCAACAAATCAAACGCCGCGAAGCAGAAAAAATTGCCCGTGCAGCCGTTAAGCCGCCAGAGCATATTATGCCGCTGGCGCAACAAAATCTGCTGGATTCCTTGGAGCTGGACTTGACCATTGATAAAAAAGATTACGCTCAGGAACTGGCTTTTTATCAGGGTAAATTAAACAAACTGGCGCGTGAAGCCCATTTGCAAAAACGTTCGGCGATTATTGTGTTTGAAGGTTGGGATGCAGCCGGCAAAGGCGGGGCCATTCGCCGCCTGACTCATGCGGTGGACGCGCGGGCTTATCAGATTATTCCGATTGCCGCCCCTACCGATGAAGAAAAACAGCACCATTATTTATGGCGATTCTGGCGGCACATTCCCCGCGCCGGCATGTTGACCATTTATGATAGAAGCTGGTATGGACGGGTGCTGGTGGAGCGGGTGGAAGGTTTTGCCACCGACCAGGAATGGCAACGCGCCTATTCTGAAATTGTCAATTTTGAAGAGGCTTTGGTGGCCCACGGGATTGTTCTGCTGAAATTCTGGCTGCATATTGATAAAGACGAACAATTGCGCCGGTTTAAAGAGCGGGAGCAGATTCCCTATAAACAATACAAAATTACTGAAGAGGATTATCGCAATCGGGAAAAATGGGATGATTATCAAATCGCGGTGAATGATATGGTAACGCGAACCAGTACCAAAGCGGCACCCTGGGTGCTGGTGGAAGCCAACGACAAAAAATATGGCCGGATTAAAATCCTGAAAACCTTTTGTGAGAGACTGGAAAAAGCACTGGAAAATAGTGGCAGCGGCGGCAAAAATGGTGCAAGCCGCAGTGGTGTAGCAACCTAAAGTTCCGTACAAATTCCCATCCTTTCTTTGCAGTCAGAAACTTATGAACACCACCAGCTAGGACAATCCCATTTAAAGCTGGTGGTTTCGATATTTGAGATATCTGCAAGAATATCTACACAGCAGGTCAACTCTGCTCACTGCCGCCGACAAACAGCCGATAAGCTGGATTGTTGTTTTCTTCCCGGTAATCAAAGCCTAACGCATCCAGAAAATGCTGAAAAGCCTTGCGGTCAGACTTAGGCATTTGCACTCCTAACAGCACTTTTCCAAACGCCGCACCATGATTGCGATAATGAAACATGCTGATATTCCAGGTGCTGCCCAACGCGGTTAAAAAATTCAGCAAGGCATTGGGCCGCTCAGGAAATTCCAGGCTATAAATCACCTCGCCCAACTGGCAAGGGGCGTGACCGCCAACCATATAGCGGATGTGTTCTTTTGCCAGTTCATTAGTGGTCATGTCGGTAACAGAAAAACCTTGATCCTGTAACAGCGTAATCAGCTGGGCGCGGTCTGACTCTTTGCCGCTGCTGGAAATGCCGACAAAAACCTGCGCCATTTTGGCATCGAAATAACGGTAATTAAACTCTGTTAAACTGCGCCCGCCTAACAGTTTGCAAAATTTTAAAAAACTGCCAGGAACTTCTGGAATTGCCACTGCCAGCAAAATTTCCCGATACTCTCCGACCAACGACCGCTCAGCGACATAACGCAACCGATCAAAATTAATATTTGCGCCACTTTCGATAGCAATCAGGGTCTGCCCTGTGGCTTGTTTTAATTCGACATATTTTTTTAAACCCGCTATTGCCAATGCCCCGGCAGGTTCTGCGATAGAGCGGGTGTCATCAAAAATATCCTTAATCGCTGCACAGATTTCGTCAGTGTTCACCGTAATGACTTCATCAACATAATGATGGGCAAGCCGAAAGGGTTCTTTGCCAATTTGTTTTACTGCCACACCATCCGCAAACAGCCCCACCTGCTTTAAAACAACCCGTCGTTTGGCGGCTAAAGCCTGGGCTAAGCAGTTTGAGTCTTCCGGTTCTACTCCGATAATTTTAATTTCAGGTCGCACAAATTTGGCATAAACCGCAATGCCGGCAATCAGACCGCCGCCGCCCACAGGAACAAAAATAGCGTCAATCGCATCATTTTTCTGGCGCAAAATTTCCATTGCAATGGTGCCCTGCCCGGCAATGACATCGGCATCATCGTAAGGGTGGACAAAAGTCATCTGTTTTTCAAAAGCCAGTTCTTTTGCGTGTTCGTAGGCATCACTGTAAGAGTCGCCAAATAAAACCGTTTCCGCGCCCCTGGCTTTGACTGAGTTGATTTTGATTTCCGGGGTAGTGCTGGGCATCACGATTAGCGATTTAATCCCCAGTTTTTTGGCAGATAATGCCACCCCTTGCGCGTGATTACCGGCAGAGGCTGCAATAACACCCTTTGCACGTTCCGCCTCAGTCAGTGAGGTCATTTTGTTATATGCGCCGCGTAATTTGAAGGAAAAAACCGGCTGTAAATCTTCACGTTTTAAATAAACAGCATTGTTTAAACGGGCGGAGAGTAACGGAGCGAAGTCGAGAGGGGTTTCTACCGCTACATCATAAACCTTAGCGCGTAGAATTTTTTCTATGTAGGACTGCATCATGGTGTTGGAAAAAATGGCGGAGTAGTTAAAGTTTCTAATCTGGCATTATCCCACATTTAAATCCGATGACAGCAAAATTGGCAATCGGGATTGTAAAACTTTCAGACAAAAAAAAAGAGGCTAGTCAATAAATTTACTAGCCTCTTTTCAACCGAACAATTATGTTGGGTTAGTTGTTTTTCTTAACATGCTCGCTGACTTTTTGTTTAGAGTGGCTTGGATTATCAATACATCTACTAAAACCAGCAATCAGAAAAACACGAATAAGCTGTTTTAACGTTATTTATAAGGATTTTCTACTTTCGATGGTTGGTCTCTTGTTGATTGTTTAGAGCCGTCTGGATTATCCATACAGCCTGTTAAACCAACAAACATCAGGGCCATTGCAACAAGTGATAATACTTTTTTCATAACATTCTCCAATAAAGGTTTTATATTTTTTATTAATGTACTAAGTCTTTAAGCACTACGAAAGCTAATATTATTGCTCAAACTATCTAAAGCAATAACAAGCCTTTTACAACCGTTTTACATTCTTCGTAAACCAAAATCAAAAGTGCCACACTCTCAGCGCAACACTCTTGATAATCATCTCACTTGGAAAACAACCAAGCGAAAGTGTAATTTAGTAAGTTTTGCTATCTTTTGATGGAGCTGGTCTGGTTGATTGCTTAGAGCCATCTGGGTTATCCATGCAACCTGTTAAACCAACAATCACTAAAGCCAATGCGATCAATGACGCTAATTTTTTCATAATATCCTCCAAAAATTTTGCATTTGTTATTTATTTATAATGTACTAAGAATTAAGCACACTAAAATTTATATCATAATTTGAAGTGTCGAGGCAATACCAAAGCTTACTTAAAGCTGACCTATATCTTTAACCATTTGAATATCAACATCTTTATCCTGCCATTTTGCTGTCCCCACTGTCGTCCAGCTGCCTGACAAGTTCCGATTTCGCAGATCATAAACCCACTTATCTGAAGACTGGATTTTTTTCATTTTGATGTTGAAAACCGTGGCATTCAAGGCAAGACCTGACTTGATTCCCCAAAAAGCAGTGACTTTCATAATAAATTTATTCAAACGATGCCTGTCAATTTTTGGGGTGACAGCAATATTTGCCCACATTGATTGTACTCGCCCCCAATTCGGCGCAAGCAGCCGGCCTTCCTGATTTATAAACGGCAGCCATTGTTCTTTGCCTTGGGCATCTATATAAGTAATTGCCAAAATCCGGTTATATCCATGAAAATGATCATGTAAATATAAGGCATGAGGCGTAATACCAGCAAAAGAGCCGGAGAACATAATCAGCGCATTACTTGCCGCCGCCAATGCTGCTGTGATTGGAGTTTGCTGGGTATTTATTTTGAAACGATACAGCAAGCCATAATGAATCGAGCTGTTGAGTTGTAACAGGCACAAAATCAGCACTATTTTGCTTAAAATGCGGTTGTGTTTTTTTAATGTTTTCTCGTCAGAAACCATGAAGAGACTGTCATACAAGGTTGGTTTTATGACAACTTTTTCAATTTGGCAAGCACTGTCGCAATTGAGACGTGCTCTGGAGTCGGCTATTTTTCGATAATAATGCTGAGCCAGATGAAACACCCCAGGCATTTTTAATAAATAGCCGAATAACGCCAGATAACGCATCTTGATTAAAATCTGTGCATAAGTAGCAACCCCGGCGTAACTCTGATTTTTAGCATCCAGAGCATATAAATCGGTCAGCAAGGTTTTTTCATTTATTGCTTGCAAGGCAGGGTAGTTTTTGGCAAACGTTTGTGCGTCTTTAAAGTCGATACAGTGAAAAATATCAAAATGATTTAGGGTTAGCACCGTGCGATTACACAACGGGCACAATTTGTCATAAAACACGGTTAAGGAAGGCTGCTTGGCAGTGAGCCATTCTCCAAGTTTGCGATAATAGGAAAATGGAATCACCAGCGTGTAGAAAATCAGCATTCCAAAACCGAACGGATAAATATTCAGAGTGAAAATAATGCTTAGATGTAAGCTCACCCCAATCAGCACATAAATCATCCGCAAACGGCGAATATGTACGAAAAACAGAAAGGTAAATTGAAAAATCAGAATGGTATAGCCAATGATTTTTTGCAAAATTTCGATATTCAATATCCATGACATATTAATTGCCGAAACATAATAGGGCATGGTTCCCGGCAACCAGCCGCCCAAGCCATTACGCCAATGAGGGGCAAACATTTTGTGAATCACCGAGTCAAAATACAAAAAACCCAGGCAAATGATAACCGGCAGGGAATAAGCCAAAACGCTGACGGTAGGTTTTTGATAGTGCTGATAATGCACAAAAGGATTGGCTAATTTCCGGCGTAAATTATCCACTGAAAATGCTTTATCCGCCGGTAAAAAAATCAAAAACAGATTGGCCCCGGTCATAAACAGGTCAAAACCGCCATCAAAATCACGCTGCATCGGGGTGAAATTAACAAAGACCAGCCAGAAAACATAATTGGCGATAATGCTGGTCTGGTAGCGGTAGCCGACTACAACAAAAGCCGCAATCACTGCCCATAAACACAGAAAAAAATGAATCATTGGAAATTCAACATCCAGATAAGGAATGGGATCAAAAATCAAATGATTAAAATAGAGCAAAAACAGAATTTCCTGCAAAGTAACCAGTCCAAATAACAACCGGAATAGTCCTAAAGCAGTGGCAGGAACTTGAAGTTTTAAAGAGGCGAGTAATTTGGAGCTGATTAATTTATACATTTTTGGACGAAAAGCGTGGCAAAAATATATAAAGTATAGAGGATGTGGGGTAATTAAAGAAATCTGGACACTTAAAAAACAAAGACCGCCGCAAATTACTTTGCCACGGTCTTACGGTATAGATAAAATCGGTAAAGCTTATTCTTCGTCGCTAGAGTCTTCAGCGAAAACCCATTTTACGAAAAAATAACCAGCTGCGATAACGACTAATGCTGTAATCATGCCTGCTGGTTCTTTTAACATTTCTGTTACGTCTAAGATCGCTCCCATGAGTGTCCTACCTTTTTATGTGTTGTAAGTAAATGAACGTGCCATTTTTGTGGCATCCGAATTTATATGTTACTTTAGAAGAATTTAAAGTCAAGCTAAATCACGATAAGCTTTGAACAATCCAATCTTGCTGCAAGTAAAAATAGCACATAAATTGCCATATTGCCAGAATATGAGTAGTATGGTGACTGGCTACTTTTGGAGTGATAACCATGATTAAAAAAATAACAATTCTGACACTGTCCTCGTTTTTGTTTATAACAGCTGCGAATGCAGAAGCAGTCAAAGACACATTGGGTGTTGTCGGCAAGTGGAAAGTGTGGGCAGAAAGTGCTAGCAAAGATAAAGAAAAAAAGATGATTGATAATTTGTGGGAGTTTAGAACAGATGGAGTGCTTCATGCAGTTTCGACAGATCCTCGTACCAAAACTTTGGATTTAACCACAAAATATTACATCGAAGATGGTGCTATCATGAAAGAAAGATCTGGTCGCCCTGGTAAATTTGATCGTTGCACTGTTGAGAAAAAAGATGCAGAAATGATTCTTGGCTGTCCAGGCTTATATTTTTTCATGAAAAAATCAAATTAATAAAAACAATTTAAGTGGAGGTAATAAAAAAATGATTAGTGGGATAATAATGGTATTTGCTGTGATTTGGGTTTATCAAACAGCGCTGAGAGAAAAAACCGAAAACTTGCTGTTCTGGGTAGCTGTATCAGGTGTAGTTTTTTTGGGAGTGGTAGGATTGTTTTATTTCATCGATGTAGCTACTTTAGAGTCGTTTAGAGGCAGCGAAAGTACGCCAGGATACGAAAGAGATTTGATGAGCGTTGGTGACCGCAAAAATGAAGGTGGCTTTGAAGGCTTCAAAGGTGTTCTTTTATCAACATTTTTTGAATTAATGCCGGCAGTTGCAGGTTTTCTTGCCGTTGCCGTAGTCAGAGTCAAATTTATTTTAAAAGCAGCTTTTACTCCAGCTAATTTATTCAGCGGCCTTAGTGAAATGTTTGCCAGTATTGGTGGCAGCTTTAAAAGCACATCTGCAAAAGAAGAAGAATAACGCCACGATTTGCCGCACTTAAGGCAATTGTCTGGTTCAAAATAAAAGCCCAAGTTTAAATTAAAGCTTGGGCTTTTTTGTTTAAATAATCATGGAAACTACAAAAACCAAAGTCGCAATAAATAAAACCGTGACTATCGCTCCTACCACAATGTAATGACTCATCTTGCCTTCGGTAAAATCCAACTCCCTGTTTTCTTTGCTTTGTATGCCAGCAAAAGCGGCTAAAACGCTTTTTATGACTTGAAAAATAGATGGTTGCGCCATGATGTTTTCCTGAAAATTAAAAAGTACCTCTAACAATATCGCTTGATTAGACCTCACGCAATGATTATATTCAGCGATTATCATGTTTCCCTTGTAACTTTTTCCACCCTGTTTTCTATCAAATTTATGAATAACAATACTTTACTCAAAGACTTACTCGCCCAACGCATCCTGTTTTTGGACGGTGCAATGGGAACCATGATTCAAAGTTACAAGCTGGAAGAAAAAGACTATCGTGGCAGCCGTTTTGCAGATTGGGCTTCCGATTTAAAAGGCAATAATGATTTACTGTCACTAACGCAACCGAAAATTATTCAGGCGATTCATCAAGCCTATCTGGATGCGGGCGCGGACATTCTCGAAACCAATACTTTTAACTCTAACAATATCGGCATGGCTGACTACCAGATGCAGGATTTGGTCTATGAGTTAAATGTCGCAGGAGCGCGGCTTGCTAAAGAAGTCTGTGCCAAAATGAGCTTGGCAACCCCGGAAAAACCGCGTTTTGTGGCCGGTGTGTTAGGCCCGACCAGCCGTACTGCGTCAATGTCACCGGATGTAAACGATCCAGGCTTTAGAAATATCAGTTTTGATGAGCTGGTCGAAACTTATACGTTAGCAACGAAAGGTCTGATTGACGGCGGCGCAGACATTATTTTGATTGAAACGGTTTTCGATACCTTGAATGCGAAAGCGGCGATTTTCGCGGTGGACTCCTACTTTGAAACCATCGGTTATAAATTGCCGGTGATGATTTCCGGCACCATTACCGATGCGTCAGGACGGACATTGTCGGGACAGACCGCAGCTGCGTTCTGGAATTCACTGCGCCATATTGAGCCGATTTCGTTTGGTTTCAACTGTGCCTTAGGCGCAAAAGAACTGCGGCAATATATTGAGGAATTATCCGGCATTGCTGACACTTACGTTTCCGCCCATCCAAATGCCGGCTTGCCGAATGAGTTTGGAGAATATGACGAAACCCCGGAACAAATGGCGGAAGAGTTGGCGGATTGGGCTAAAAATGGCTATCTGAACATTATCGGCGGCTGTTGCGGAACCTCGCCTGCGACCATTCGGGCAATTGTCAGTGCCGTAAGTAAATATCCACCGCGTAAAATTCCTGATTTGGAAAAACAATGTCGCCTCGCTGGCCTGGAACCGATGAACATCACGCCCAGTTCATTATTCGTCAACGTGGGCGAGAGAACCAACGTCACCGGCTCGGCAATTTTCAAACGCCTGATTGTTGCTGAAGATTATGAAGCGGCGTTAGCGGTGGCGAAAGAACAGGTTGAAAACGGCGCACAGATTATCGACATCAACATGGATGAAGGGATGCTGGATTCAAAAGAAGCGATGGTGCGGTTTTTGAACCTGATTGCTTC
This sequence comes from uncultured Pseudomonadota bacterium, assembly GCA_903875455.1. GTDB lineage: Bacteria > Pseudomonadota > Gammaproteobacteria > Methylococcales > Methylomonadaceae > CAIQWF01. The sequence continues at coordinate 9,357 of CAIQWF010000004.1, read as the reverse complement.
CGAGCCGGATATTGCCAAAGTGCCGGTTATGCTGGACTCCTCAAAATGGGAAATCCTGGAGGCGGGCTTAAAGTGTATTCAGGGCAAAGGCATTGTCAATTCGATTTCGATTAAGGAAGGCGAAGAAAACTTTATCAAACACGCAAAATTAATCCGTCGTTACGGTGCGGCGGCAATTGTGATGGCGTTTGATGAAATCGGCCAAGCTGACACCAAAGAACGCAAAATCGAGATTTGCACTCGTGCCTACAAAATTCTCACTGAACAGGTTGGTTTTCCGCCTGAAGATATTATTTTTGACCCGAATATTTTCGCCATCGCCACCGGCATTGAAGAACACAATAACTATGGACTGGATTTTATAGAGGCGACCGCAGAAATAAAGCGCACTTTGCCACATGCGCTGATTTCTGGCGGGGTCTCGAATGTATCCTTCTCGTTTCGTGGCAATAATCCGGTGCGGGAAGCGATTCACGCGGTGTTTTTATACCATGCGGTGAAAGCCGGGATGAGCATGGGAATTGTGAATGCCGGACAGCTGGCAATTTACGAAGATATTCCGGCTGAATTGCGTGATGTAGTTGAAGATGTGGTATTAAACCGCAATCCTGAAAGCACCGAAAAGCTGTTGGAAATCGCTGAAAAATATCGCGGCGATGGTCATGTCGCGAAAAAAGAGGATTTGGAATGGCGTAGCTGGTCAGTCAGTAAGCGTTTGGAACATGCGTTGGTGAAAGGGATTACTGACTTTATCGACGAAGACACAGAACAGGCACGTATCGAAGCTGGAAAACCGCTGGAAGTTATAGAAGGGCCGCTGATGGACGGCATGAACGTGGTTGGCGATTTATTCGGGGCGGGAAAAATGTTTCTGCCGCAAGTGGTGAAATCGGCGCGGGTGATGAAAAAAGCCGTCGCCTATCTGATGCCGTTTATGGATGCCAGTGCAGAAAGCGAACGGCAACGCAACGGTAAAATTCTGCTGGCCACGGTGAAAGGCGATGTCCACGATATAGGCAAAAACATTGTTGGCGTAGTATTGCAATGCAATAACTACGAAGTGGTTGATTTAGGGGTGATGGTGCCTGCGGAAACGATTTTGAAAACTGCCCGCGACCAAAATGTAGATATCATCGGCTTAAGCGGCCTGATTACCCCGTCACTGGATGAAATGGTGCATATTGCCAAGGAAATGGAACGGCAAAAATTTGATATTCCGTTAATGATTGGCGGGGCAACGACTTCCAGAGCGCATACCGCAGTGAAAATTGAAGAGCATTATCACGGTGCCACGCTTTATGTGCCTGACGCTTCCCGCGCCGTCGGGGTTGCCAGCAGTTTGTTAAGCCCGGAATTAAAAGACGAATTTATCGCCAAAACCCGTACTGAATATGCGCAAGTACGGGAGCATCACAAAGGCCGCAAAGCCCAAAGTCCACAGCATACTCTGGAAGCTGCCCGTGCCAATAAATTTACCTGGGCAGACGATTGTATGCCGGTTAAACCGTCGTTTTTGGGGGTTAAGGTCATCGACAATTTCCCGCTGGATACCTTGGTCTGGTTTATAGATTGGACTCCTTTTTTCCACACCTGGGAATTATCCGGCAGCTATCCTGCGATTTTTGATGACGAATTAATCGGCGAAGATGCACGCAAACTGTTTGAAGATGCCCAGGTGATGCTGCATCAGCTGATTAATGAGAAATGGCTCACCGCCCGCGCCGTTATTGGCTTTTTCCCTGCCAACAGTGTTGATGATGATATTGTGCTGTATCGAGATGACAGCCGCACAGAGGTTTTGGAAACCCTGCACCATTTGCGCCAGCAGAATGTCAAAGCGCCCGGACGCCCCAATTATTGTTTATCCGATTTTATTGCCCCGATTGAGAGTGGCAAAGCCGATTATATCGGCGCCTTCGCAGTCACCAGCGGCATTGGCATTGAAGAAAAAGTCGCCCAGTTTGAAGCGGATTTTGATGATTACAGCGCAATTTTACTAAAGGCTTTGGCAGACAGACTGGCTGAAGCGTTTGCTGAATATTTGCATCAGGTAGTAAGAAAAGAATATTGGGGCTATGCCGGCGATGAAGCCCATACACCGGAAGAGCTGATTTCTGAAGCTTATCAAGGTATTCGTCCGGCGCCTGGTTATCCTGCCTGCCCAGACCATACCGAGAAGGAAAAACTGTTTGCGTTGCTGGATGTTACCGCCAACACCAGTATTGAGCTGACTGAAAGTTATGCTATGTATCCGACCGCCGCAGTGAGTGGCTGGTATTTTTCCCATCCCGAATCACAATATTTTAACGTCGGTAAAATCAATGATGACCAGCTGGAAGATTACGCCCAACGCAAAGGTATGATTAAAGAAGTCGCCGAGCGTTGGTTGTCAGCGCATTTGCATCATTAAGGTGAAAACATGAACAAAATTTTAGAGGTTATCGAATTTTCGATTGAACGCACCATGTACAACAGCCGCTGGTTGCTTGCCCCGGTTTATCTGGGCTTGAGTTTGGCGTTATTGTGCATTGGTTTAAAGTTTTTTCAGGAATTGTGGCACGTTGTTCCACATATTTTTGACATCGCGGACTCGGATTTAGTGCTTGCCTTGCTCAGTTTGATTGACTTGGCGCTGGTCGGCAGTTTAACGGTGATGGTGATGTTCAGCGGTTATGAAAATTTTGTTTCGCAACTGGATATTGCTGAAGATGGCGAAAAGTTAGGTTGGCTTGGCACCCACGATTACAGCTCGTTAAAAATGAAACTGGCCACCTCGATTGTGGCGATTTCATCCATTCATTTGCTAAAAGTTTTTATGAATGTAGAGAAAGTTAATAACGACAAATTAGCCTGGTATGTGATGATTCACATGACGTTTGTGGTTTCGGCCTTGTTGATGGGCTATTTGGGAAAGCTGGAGAAGCATTAATATTTGATAAAAATCCCCGAAGTTTGCAAACTTCGGGGAGAAAAAGCTAGATCGGCTTATGATCTTACTAGCCGTCCGCAGGTAGGCACTGCCCCTCAGCATCTATCTTAAAACAAGCGGGCTGTGCAGGTGTAGATTGCTGTTGAATAAGCTGCTGTGGACTGCTTACAAACAAATCAATAGGATCACTACGGCGGTCGCGGTTAATCAAAGTAGGTGTTGACTTGCCAAAATAGTAGCGAATTCCAGCTTGAGCCATACCAAAGTCATGGCTGCCATAGCCACCTTCTGCAAAAAAAGCCAGATTGGGAATTGCGCTGAAATTGGGACGGAACTCTGCGCCGCCACGAATCAGGTTAGTGCCAGCCAGATGATCGCCGGTGATATTAACCGACAGATCATCGGTTGCATAATATTTAAGAACTAAATGTCCAAAGCCGCCTTCTCTGGCAGTGCCATCCTGATAGCCACCGTATCCGCTCAAGGTGAAACGGGAAAGATAAAGTTCAGCTTGAATCCCGCCTCTATGTAGAGTCAAATCTTTGATGATGGGGGTGACACCATTGAGATAACCGAAGTTAGCGTTATTCCAGTTTTGGTAACTGTAGGCAATACCTAATAAACCTACATTCGGATCACGCCAAAATAAATGGGCTCCTGTTCCTGCGTAAGCTTCGCTGTTGACTAATCCGCCTTCGGCATCAATTTGTATGCCGAAGGAATGTCCGAGTGGTGCTGTAAAAAGCCCTTGAGCGACAGTTGCGCCACGTCCGTCCAGACTGAGGCCGGAAAGTGAAAATTTTGCGTTAGGTTCTGATACCGCTGGTTCTGCCGCGTTGTCTGCGGCTGCTGGATTGCAGACTACCCCTAAGCCAAGGCTTAACAGGCAGATTGCCGTTAGCCCTTTTTTATTTTTTATGCTCATGATATTTCCTTAACGTTAAATGATTGTTGTTGCCAGCCAACAACTGTTTCTTATTGTCCACGAAAAAGCCGAAAACTCAAAAAATAATTGTGGCTATCTGTAATTATTCACCCAACAAATATCTGACAATAAAATAATGATCCTCAAACATTTTTTCCGGCTTCATCTCCCCTAACGGCATCCAGAACGCTTTTTCCGCATCATCACTACCCTTCACTTTCGGCAGTTTTTCAGCCGCCGGCAGTTCAATCAAAAACGCATGAGTAATAGTACGCCCCCGCGCCGAACGATGCGGATCATCAAAGGTATGCCAGCGTTTAATACAGCCGCGCAATACCGGGTCTGGAACTTTCAGCTTGGTTTCTTCGCGCAGTTCCCGAATACAGCCGTCCAGCAAGCGCTCATGCTGGTCGAGAAATCCACCCGGCAACGCCGCCAAGCCTTTGCCCGGTCTGGCTTTACGCTTCACCAGTAAAATATGCCCGGACTGAATCACTACCGCGTCAGTCGTGACAAATACCGGTGGATAAGGCGCAGCCTGCCATTGTTGTTTGTAATTTTCGACAAACTCATGCTCGGCAAAAATATAATCGAAAGCAGCTTTACTAAAATGTTCGGCAAAAAACTGTTGTGTGCCTTTCGGCGTGACCGCATTAAAAGTTTTCCCGCTATCCGCAAAATTATCTTCCTGATTAAAATAATCGTTTCTTAGCGCGGTGGCGTTAATCTCGTCCACATTTTCCACTTCGATGGATTTCCATTGCGGAAACATTTTTAAATAAAACGAACTGTGATCTTTTTGATGCCCAATCAAGGCGATTTTCGGCGTGTTATGCGGCACAGCATTTAAAGCCTGCACTACGCCGCTGACAATGGTTTGCACCGACTGAATCCACAAGGAATCGTTATACGGCGAATCCATCAGCGGCAACACCGTAATTCTTTCGGCCTCTTCCTTGGCAAACGAATTTAGAATCATCGACTTGCGCTCATTGAACGACCAGGGATTGCGATGCGAAGGCGGCAAATGCGAAGAACCGCACAGGACAATGATTTTTTCCGCCTGTTTCAATCCTTGCGTGATGATGTGATGATGGCCGTTGTGATAAGGCTGGAAGCGACCGATAAAAATCGCAAAATGATAATTTTTCATCAAGGAATCCCCTTGTTTAAGTATATGCCTTGTCTATCAAGGCGGGAAGGCTTGTAGTTTAGTACAGAGTAAATGCGTTGTTAAGTTTTAAAACCCGGTCTGAGCTGTTTTTGCTCTGGTCGGGCATGATGAATTCTGTTAGTGTTAGCCTATCATCATTTAATTTGGAATCAGCATCATGAGCAAAATAACGGTTAAAAATCCTGTGGTTGAGATAGATGGCGATGAAATGACCCGCATCATTTGGCATTTTATTAAAGATGAGCTGATTTTGCCGTATCTGGATGTGCCAATTGAATATTATGATTTGAGCATTCAAAGCCGTGATGCCAATGAAGATCAAATCACGGTTGATGCAGCTTATGCGATAAAAAAACATGGGGTAGGAATCAAGTGCGCAACGATTACGCCGGATGAAGCACGGGTAAAAGAGTTTAATTTAAAACGGATGTACAAATCGCCCAACGGCACGTTGCGGAATATTCTTGATGGTACAGTCTTTCGGGAGCCAATTATCTGCCGTAACGTTCCGCGATTAGTACCAAACTGGACCAAACCGATTTGCATTGGCCGTCATGCCTTTGGCGACCAATATCGGGCGGTGGATTTTACAACTCGTGGCAAAGGGACGTTGCGAATCAGTTTTACCCCGGATGACGGCAGCGCACCTGTAACTCATGAAGTGTTTCACTTTGACGGCAACGGTGTGGCGATGGGAATGTTTAACACTGACGAGTCGATTTTCGGCTTTGCCCACAGCTGTTTTAAAGTGGCACTGGATAGACGCTGGCCATTGTATTTATCCACTAAAAACACAATCCTGAAACAGTATGACGGACGCTTTAAGGATATTTTCCAACAGGTTTATGAGGAAGAATATCAAGCCCAGTTTAAGGAATTGGGCCTGACTTATGAACATAAACTGATTGATGATATGGTCGCCAGCGTGTTGAAATGGGAAGGTGCATTTGTTTGGGCGTGTAAAAACTATGATGGCGATGTGCAGTCGGACACAGTGGCGCAAGGCTTTGGCTCGTTGGGCTTAATGACTTCCACTTTGGTGACTCCCGATGGCAAAATCATGGAAGCCGAAGCTGCGCATGGCACGGTAACACGCCATTATCGTCAATATCAGCTAGGCAAAAAGACTTCCACCAATCCGATTGCCTCAATTTATGCCTGGACCCGTGGTCTGGAATTTCGCGGCAAACTGGATGGCAATCAGAACTTAATCAAATTCTGCAAGGCCTTGGAAGAGGTTTGTGTTGAAACGGTAGAGTCAGGAAAAATGACTAAAGATTTGGCAGTTTGCGTTTATGGCAATCAGGTCACTGAGGAGCATTATCTAACCACTGAAGATTTTCTCGATACCGTGCGCGATAGCCTGGAGCGGCGCTTAAGCTATTAAAGATAAAACGGCGCCATCTGCCTCCAATACTCGCCGTTATGCGCCCTGCCCTGCCAAAGTATCAGCTGATGGGCGATATTTTTTCCCCATAAAATATCACTGAGTTGCTGATTGTTTTGCAAAAACGGGTCTTCATTGCCAATCACCAGCGTTATCTCGATTTGTCTTAAAGACCCTAATTGCAGTTCACAGTTTAAATTCGGCAAAAAGTGCGTCGGCGTGTGAAAATAAATATCTTCGCTGTAAAAACCTTCAAACAAATCGGAAAAACATTCCACACTTAGGGTTAAATCATAGCGCCCGGAAAAAGCGATCAATTTTTTAAAATGCTGCGGATGACGAAACACCACATTCGCGGCATGAAAGGCACCTAAACTCAAACCATGTGAAATCAGACATTCGTTTGGGTTTTTGCGCTGGATAAAGCCTAAAACCTCATCCAGAATATATCGTTCAAAAGCCTGTTGCCGGGCAATCCGTTGTTCAGGAGAAATTTTTGCACAATAAAGCCCTTCGGCATCAACACTATCCACGCAAAAAAACTGTAATAATCCGGCCTCGATTTTGTCACGCAATACCTCAATCATGCCAATTTTTTCGTATTCATAAAACCGGCCACAGCGGGTAGGAAAAACCAATACTTTTGCGCCACTGTGTCCGAACACCAACAACTCCATATCACGTTGCAAATGATGGCTCCGCCATTTGTGATATTCGCGGTTCATGCTTTTTCCTCAATTTGACTGGCTATTTAGCTCTAAAACTTTCAATTTCACTGATTGAGCAGCTTAAAAAAACTGTCAAGTTCAGCAAGCAATTCCTGTTCCTGTTTCTGTTCTTGGGGATACCAATGATGTCCTGCGTCACGCACATACAATCGCTTTTCACCGGCAAGGGCGTTAAAAATGGCAAACTGTCCGGGCGGAGCAACGTAGGGGTCAAACTTTGCACAGGCACAGTGCATCGGCACCGTAATACGTTTGGCGGCAATCGCTGCATCGTAATAACGTAACACTTTGATAGTGTTTTTTTTGTGACAAAGATAAAATTGTTGCACACTGTTTCCGCTACCGAGTGTTTTCAAACGTAGGCGCAATAATTGATGGCCAAAGGTGGGAATATTCAAATGGCCTCGGGCGATGCGTTTTTCAAAGGCCAACGCCAACGCGCCAATCCCGCCGCCAAAGCTAATCCCCAAATAGCCTAAATGTCCGGCCAGATGGGGATATAGCTTAAGCAGGGCGCTGGTTGCCATCCAGACATCCTCAACGCATCCGCCTAAAATATAGTTATCAACGCTATCAAGATGATGGCGAATATGCCAGTAAGGTTCGGTGGAAATATCGGGGCGGGAACTTCGCGACAAACCGCGAAAACAGGGAAACAGCAACGCAGAATTTTTAAACGGCAGATGAAAATCCGGCGCATCGCGTCCGCCATAGCCATGCCCGATAATAAAACCGCGTTCGATGATGCCGGAACAAGGTAGCAATAACCAGCCCCGAATCAAGAATTCATCGGTAGAAACATAGCTGATTTCAAACGCCCGCCAATCTGCAATAGTTTGTGGAGATTCTTTTAGACGTATTTGCGGCTGTAAATCCAGCATTTTTTGATAGCGAGTTTGCCAAAACCGATCAAAATCCGCCGGCTCTTTGGTTGGCGGGACAACAGCTAATAATTGCGCCAGCGAATAGCCATAAGTGGGATCAAAGTCATATTGATTAAAACTATCCATGATTTTTTAACACAAATTATTATCTGGTATAAAAATGCTCAAGCGGCACGTTGAGCCAGGACATGCACATAACGGCCCATGTCGCGATAAGTTGGCATTCGGCAATAACGATATTCCAGCTCAAATAATTCAGATTCCGAACTTTCTGCCAGTGTGTCTTTCTTCAGGTAATCATGAAACACCCGAATCCCGGTGTGGGCGGTAACAGTAAAATCCCATTGTTGCAATTGTTCAATAACTTCATGCGGATATTGCGGATTCGGCGGGGTTAATTTGCTGCCTTTGCCCATATAACTATCGTTTAACAGATTTTTCCAGCGCCATGCGCCTTTCAAGGTATTGGTATAAACCATGGCGTTACGATTGTAAAAAAGCAGGGAAAGATAGCCACCGCGTTTCACTTTCTTGGCAACAATTTCTAAACTTGGCAACGGCTCGGCCAACCATTCCAAAACTGCGTGAAAGAGTACCAAATCAAATTCCGGTAATTGCGGAGCAAGGTTTTGTGCGGCTTGATGATGAAATTCTGCCTTTAAATCAGCAGCGGCGAATTGTTGTCGGGCGCGATGCAGCATTTTTTCTGACAAATCACACAAGGTGAGTTGATGATTTTTTTCAGCCAGCCATAAACTGATTTGCGCAAAGCCACAACCTGCATCCCAAATGCTTAATAGTTCAGAGGTTTGATAAAACTGTTGCAGGTCTTCTTTTAGCAGTTTTAGTCGCCAGTCGCCTTTGCGGGTGTCATAAACGCGCTGTTCAAATTTATCGATGAGGGTGTCGAAATTCTGGTCTTGCGAAAGAATCTTCATTGAGAATAGTCAGGACGTATTATCAAATTAAAAAGAACTTTAAAACGTTACGTTCTCATAAATTTCTTTTAAAGCAATTTCTACAGGAAAATTAGCTAGTGAAAAATGACTATCCGCTTCATTATATTCGTACATTTCCCAATGTTTTTCAGCCAGTTTATTAAAATGTTCAATTTGGATTTTATCCTGACTTACCAAAATATATTCTTTTAACGAAGGCAAGGTGCGATAAATATCGAATTTACCATTTCTATGGCTTTGTTGCACAAATCAAATTTGTTCCAAGCCTCCCCAACCCCAAAACAGTTTTATGCTATAGCAACTGTCATGGGTGTGCCAAGATAAGTGAAACGATTTAATAGAGCGGCACGAATTTGTAACTCGGCCACCTG
>CAIQWF010000003.1 GCA_903875455.1 uncultured Pseudomonadota bacterium | reverse complement strand
TTCAGAGAAGGCTTTGATGTGATTAATGACGCTCTTTTTAAGTTGATTTTTACGTTTGAGAATACCATTAAAGCCTTATTTTGTTTTCTGGCGTTTAACCAGAAGTCCGAGCCGAGCTAAATTTTTGTCATGTACAGAGGCCTTTGACATAAGCTCGGCGTTTGTTTGCAGGTTTAACAGCTGAAATCAGCAACAACCAAGTCCAGCAATGCTTTTAACACAAAAACAATAGCTTGCTGGCGAATTTCATGTCGCACACCTTCAAAATGTTTTTCATAGCAAACACTTTTATTGGCATTTTGCAGGGCAACAAAAACAGTTCCTACAGGTTTTGCTGCACTACCGCCGTCAGGTCCGGCAATTCCTGTTACGGACACGGCATAATCAGTTTTACTCTTTGTTAATGCGCCCTGCGCCATTTCGGTCGCAATTTCTTGACTGACAGCGCCAAAATTTTTCAGGGTGTCCGCTTTTACCCCCAGCATTCGGATTTTGGAAGTATTGCTATAACAAACAAAACCGCATTCAAACCACTGTGAACTACCGGCTATTTCGGTGACTACCTGACAAATTCCGCCACCGGTACAGGATTCAGCAATAGCCAGTTTTAAACCTTTACCGCTTAAAGCTTGTCCTAAATGTTCTGCAAGTTCAATTAATTCTTTATCCATGATGTTTACCAGGCTTTAGTTAGTTAAAATAGTCGCATGACAACACAACAGCCCCCCCAAAATACCCCGATGATGCAGCAATATTTGCGCATCAAGGCTCAGCACCCCGATACCTTGGTATTTTACCGAATGGGGGATTTTTATGAACTGTTCTTTGACGATGCCAAAAAAGCCGCGCAATTATTAGATATTACCCTGACCGCTCGCGGCCAATCCGCTGGCTTGCCGATTCCAATGGCAGGAATCCCATACCATGCGGCAGAAAATTATCTGGCGCGGTTATTGAAACAAGGCGAGTCGGTAGCAATCTGCGAGCAAATTGGCGACCCCGCTACCTCAAAAGGGCCGGTGGAACGCAAAGTCGTGCGGATTGTCACCCCTGCTACCGTCACTGATGAAGCCTTGCTGGAAGACCGCAAAGACAATTTATTGGTCGCAGTTTTTATGGCAAAAGCCGATTATGGCATAGCCTGTTTAGATGTGAGTAGCGGGCGTTTCACTTTGCAGCAAGTCCACACCAGTGAGCAGTTTTTCAGTGAAATTGAACGCCTGAATCCGGCGGAATTGTTGCTGAGTGAGGAATGGGCTACTCCGGCAGCGTTGAAAGAACGACCCGGCTTACTGAAAAGGCCACCCTGGCATTTTGATTTTGAAAGCGCAAGACAGCGGATATTACAGCAATTCAATGTCCTGGATTTAAAAGGCTTTGGTTGTGAACATCTAACGGTGGCAATTTCAGCGGCGGGGTGTTTGTTGCAGTATCTGAAAGACACTCAGCAAAGCGCGTTGCCGCATATTCAGGGAATTACGGTTGAGAGTACTTCCGATGCGTTAATCTTGGACGCAGCAAGTCGGCGCAATCTGGAGCTTGACCGGCATCCGTCGGGGCAAATTCAATTTACACTGTGCGGAGTGCTGGATAAAACCACTACTGCGATGGGCAGCCGCTGTTTGCGACGCTGGATTAACCGGCCATTGCGCGATCACGGCCTGTTAAACAAACGTTATAGTTGCGTGGAAAGTCTAATCAATCAGCAACTTTATCAGCAGATTCAAAACAGCTTGCGACATACCGGCGATATTGAACGGATTAGTTCCCGGATTGCGTTGAAATCAGCTCGCCCCCGCGATTTGGTGGTGTTGCGACATACTTTAAGCGTGCTACCACAATTACAACAACAGATTCTGAGCAGTGAAAATCCGCAGTTAATCAAGCTGGCGCGGCATTTTAACGAGCAGCCAAAATTATTAAACCTGTTACAAACTGCGATTATTGAAAATCCGCCGGTGCTGATCCGTGACGGCGGCGTGATTGCCACAGGTTATCATTCTGAACTCGATGAATTGCGGGCGTTAAGTGAAAATGCGGATCAGTTTTTGATTGAAATGGAAAATCGCGAAAAACTTAGCACCGGCATTAACAGCCTGAAGGTCAATTACAATCGGGTGCATGGTTTTTATATTGAAGTTTCGCGTCTGCATGGTGACAAAATCCCGCCACATTACACCCGCAAACAAACTTTAAAAGGTGCGGAACGCTATATCACAGAAGAATTAAAAGCCTTTGAGAACAAGGTGTTGAGTGCACGGGAAAAATCCTTGAGTTTTGAAAAGGCTTTGTATGAACAATTGCTGGATACGATTGCTTTGTCGCTGAAAGAGTTGCAGCAATGCGCCACCGCGCTGGCAGAGCTGGATGTATTAACCACCTTTGCCGAACGGGCGGAGAGTTTGAATTTAACCCGACCGATTTTAACCACCAAGCCGGGACTAAACATTGAAGCCGGACGGCATATTGTGGTGGAGCAGGTATGTGATATTCCGTTTGTGGCGAATGACTTATGTTTTTCCAGTCAACGGCGAATGCTGGTAATCACCGGCCCGAACATGGGCGGGAAGTCGACGTTTATGCGGCAGGCGGCGTTGATTGTGCTGATGGCGCACATCGGCTGTTATGTACCGGCAAAATCGGTGACTTGCGGGGTGATAGACAAGATTTTCACCCGCATCGGCGCGTCGGATGATTTGGCCAGCGGTCGATCCACGTTTATGGTGGAAATGTCGGAAACTGCCAATATTCTCCATAACGCCACTGCCAACAGTCTGATTTTGATGGATGAAATCGGGCGCGGCACCAGCACGTTTGATGGTTTGTCGCTGGCCTGGGCCTGTGCCGATCATTTGGCGAAAGTGACCAAGGCTTATACCTTGTTTGCGACGCATTATTTTGAACTGACCACGTTGGCCGAGGAGCATAAAACCATTTACAACGTGCATTTGGACGCGATGGAGCATGGTGAGAAGATTATTTTTCTTCATGCGGTGAAAGAAGGCGCGGCGAATCAGAGTTACGGTTTGCAGGTGGCGGGGTTGGCGGGTGTGCCAAAAGCGGTGATTGAAAAAGCCAAGCAAAAATTGCAGCAGTTGGAAGATCAGGCGTATCTGGAGCAGCAGCAAGAGAGCGGCAACAAGCAGCTGGATATTTTTTTCGCCAAAGAAGAACATCCGGCCATGTCGTTGCTGGAGGAGGTGAATCCTGACGATTTAACCCCGAAGCAGGCCTTGACGTTGTTGTATAAACTCAAAGAGTTGTTATAAAACCTTGCAAAAACCAGGATGACCCAAGGTAAGCCGACTGCGGATTAAATCCGCATCAGACCTGACAGGCTGTTAAATTCCATCAGGTCTGGTTTGAGTTTAACGAGTAATCAAAAATCTGATTGCATCCAACCGCAACCGCGCAGCGTTGATATTTTCATGCAGCAGAATCGTGACATCTTTAAGCTGTTCAATTTCTTCCTCTTTAATGCTAGGATTGATTTTTTTCAGGCGCACCAAGCGTTTAATCTCGCCGGTCAAGGAAGCCAGCATTGCTTTATTACTTTGTGCAATCAGTTCATTCATGCGCTGGGTCGCATTCTGTTCGGCAATTTCCAGCATCTGATAAACATGCGGTCGCTGACTGGCCAGAAAACTGCTGATTTGGTCGTGATTAATATTATCACCCGTTTCAACCAGGCTTTCGTGGCTGATGCTTTCGCTGACATCCTGTTTAAATTGGTTAATCAACACCCGAATCGGCGTATGCGGCAAAAACCGGTTCACTTGCAAATTTTCCGGCGCACTGCATTCCACGATAAACAACATCTCCAGCAAAAACTGCCCGGCTTTCAAATCAGGATGTTTCACCGCACAAACACTGGCATTGCCGGTTTCGGTCGATAACACCAAATCCATGGCGGCTGTCATCATAGGATGCTCCAAAGTGATGAAAGACATATCTTCCCGCGCCAAGGCAATTTCGCGGTTTACCGTGACAGTCATCCCGTCTTCGACTAAATAGGGAAAATGTGACACCCGCAAACTTTCGCTCGGTCTTAAAATATAGCAATCATCGGAATGCGATTCGATATCCACGCCAAAGCAGTCAAACAATGGCTCGGCGTATTCCCACAAATCTTCCGCTTCAACTTGCTGGACTTGCTCAATCAGGGCTTGAGCTTCCTCTGTGCGGCAGGAATTCAGCTCCAATAACTGGTCGCGGCCATTGTGTATTTCAATTTCAAGTTCCGCATTCAGCGTTTTGGTTTTGCTGATAAAACCATCAATTTTTGCACTGTCCTGAGTTTTTAATACCGCGACAAATTCATCGTGTAATTGCTCTGCCACAGCCGATGCCGCAGAACAGTTATGATGAAACGCATCGAATCCTTCATCGTACCAACGAAATAAGGTGTGCTGTGCAGTGTTTTCCAGATAAGGGATATGCAGTTGAATCACCTGTTTTTGCCCGATTCGGTCAAGCCGGCCAATCCGCTGCTGCAATAAATCAGGATTGGTCGGCAAATCAAACAGAATCAAATGGTGCACAAACTGAAAATTGCGGCCTTCGCTGCCAATTTCCGAGCAAATCAGCAATTGTGCGGAACTTTCCTGGTCTGCAAAATAAGCTGCGGCTCGATCGCGTTCAATAATGCTCATGTTTTCATGGAATACTGCTGCCGCCACACCGCGATTTTTCAGCATTTTTTCCAGATCAGTCACGGTTTTGGCATGATGGCAGATTAATACCGCGCGTTGTTCGCCCAATTGTTTCAGTTTATCCATTAACCAGATGAAATGCGGGTCTTGCAGCAGATTATCCGGTGCCGGTGTGCCTTGCAATGGATAAGGGTGACGTTGCCGCTCTGGAAAACCTTTCACGGTTTGGCGGGAATTTCTGAATAAAATCCGCCCGGTGCCGTGATGGTCGAGCAGAATTTTAATCAGTTGTTCGCGGGCGTTTTCAGCTTTATCGCTCACGTTTAAATCATTCAGCAAGCCGTCGACATTGTCGAGTTTGAGCAGATTTTTCAGATTTTGCTGTGCGGTTTTATCCAACGGCTTGTCGGCGATTAATAGTTTCGCCGCTTCTGCGACCGGTTCAAACAATTGTTCTTCGGCTAAAAATGCCTCAAAACTGTAAAAACGGTCAGGGTCTAATAACCGCAACCGGGCAAAATGACTTTCCTTGCCTAACTGCTCAGGGGTAGCAGTCAATAAAATCAAGCCTTGCACGGTTAAGCTTAAATCTTCGATGAACTGATATTCCGGGCTGGGGCGCAACGGGTTCCATTCCAGGTGATGCGCTTCATCCACCACGACCATATCCCAGCCGGCGGCGATGGCTTGGGCTTGACGTTTGGGATAACGGGCGAAAAAGTTCTGGCTGCATAACACCAGTTGTTCAGCGACAAACGGATTTTCCTTACCTTTGCTTTCCAGACAGCGACCTTCATCAAAAATGCTGAATTTCAGGTTGAAACGCCTAAGCATTTCCACCAGCCATTGATGCAGCAAGCTTTCCGGCACAATAATCAACACCCGCTTGCTTAAGCCGTTCAAAATCCGGTAATGCAGAATCAGGCCGGCTTCAATGGTTTTTCCCAATCCGACTTCATCCGCCAACATAATCCGAGGCGCGAAACGGTTGGCGGCTTCATGGGCGATAAACAATTGGTGCGCAATCAGTGAAGTGCGCCCGCCTTGCAGACCTTTAATCGGCGATTGCTGATGTTGTTGCAGTTTGCGCCAGGTTTCATAGCGCAGGGTAAACCAGCTGCTGGGGTCAAACTGTCCGGTCAGCAGGCGTTCCTGTGGTTTGTTGTATTGAATATGATGATTCAGGTCAATTTCTTCTATCGCGATTTCTTCACCGTCTTCATCCACGCCGATATAAGTAAGCAAACCTTTATGTGCTGAAACTTTTTTAACCTTGATTTTGAGGTTGTCGGTAGATTCAATCACATCGCCTATGCTGAATTTAACCCGCGTCAACGGCGCGTTATCCTGGGCATAAATCCGTTTTGCGCCGGTTGCCAAAAACAAAACGGTAACCCGGTTAAAGGCGACTTCCAGAACCAGACCTAAGCCTAATTCAGATTCGGTATTGCTAATCCAGCGTTGACCGGAAATAAAATCATTCATAAAGAGATAAAACCTATTAAAATAAAGCGTTTTCGTGTCTGTTTCTATCATTTTAACAGATTTTACTGGTTAAATGACGGCCAGGTCTCCTTAAGGAATGGCAGTCATGTCTCTCTGGCTTTTTGTGCATTCTAATGAAAAAAGTTTTAATCACCGGCGTAAACGGCTTTATCGGGCAGGTTTTGGCAAAGCAACTGCTGGCAGCGGGAATCGAAGTCAAAGGTTTGGTTCGGGATAAAGCGGTTAATCCAGCGATTGAAAGCATTGTCCTTGATTTGACCGCTGCATGGCAGATAAATACTTGTGAAGGCGTTGATACGGTATTTCATCTCGCCGGGAAAGCTCATGCCTTGTCCGAAATTGCCGCTGACGATAAGGAGTATCGGCTGATTAATACCGAAGGCACCCGCAAACTGTTAGAGGCGGCAAAACAGGCAGGAGTTGAGCGGTTTGTGTTTTTCAGCAGCGTCAAAGCCGTAGGCGATATGGCTGCGATGCAGGATGAAAGCAATCAAACCCAAGCTGATACGCCTTACGGACATTCAAAACGCGCTGCCGAAGAACTGGTGTTAAACGGTGGTTATGTGCGGCATCCGCTGGTGATTCGTCCCTGCATGGTTTATGGATTGTCCGAAAAAGGTAATTTGCCACGGATGATTTCGGCGATTAAACGCGGATTTTTTCCACCGCTGCCGGAAGTTGATAATCATCGCTCGATGGTGCATGTCAAGGATTTGGCGACGGCTGCAATATTGGCGGCGCAAAATCCCAAAGCCGCCGGACAGATTTATATTGTTTCTGATGGTCAAGCCAATTCTACACGCCAACTTTATGAATGGATTTGTTTCGCGCTGAATAAAAAACCATTGCCGTTTTCAATTCCGGTTTTTGTTTTAAAAATGCTCGCAAAAATCGGTGATTTAATTGGCAAACTGCGCGGACGGCGTTTTATGTTTGATTCAGATGCGCTGGAAAAATTACTCGGTTCGGCCTGGTATTCATCGGCCAAAATCGAATCTGAACTCGGATTTCAGGCCAAACGGCATTTACAGGAGGCTTTGCCTGAAATTGTCCGCTATTTAAAGCTTTAAACTTTTCCCGTTTCTATTTAAAACTCTATGATTATCTGGTTATGCCTTGCTGCTTTTCTCTTAAGCTGTTTTTTTACCCATCTAATTCGCCGATATGCTCTCGCCAAAAGTCTGGTTGATACCCCTAACGCCAGAAGTTCTCACGCAATTCCAACGCCGCGCGGTGGCGGTTTATCAGTGGTATTGGTCTTTTTGCCTTCGCTGTTATTCATTTTTGAATTAAATCTGGCCACGATCGGCTTAATTGCTTCCGGTTTATGGGTAGCCGCAGTTGGATTTTGGGATGATCATCAGCATATTCCGGCCCGCTGGCGATTATTGGTACATCTTTTATCAGCATTGATCGCTTTATTTTCGCTGTCTGCCATTCCAAATATTTCTTTTTTCGGATTTACGATTGAGGCGGGGTTTGTCGGCTACGTTTTCTACACGTTGACTTTAATATGGCTGCTGAATTTATATAATTTTATGGATGGCATTGACGGAATTGCCAGTGTGGAAGCCATTAATACTGCTTTGAGTGCAGCGCTGTTATTGTTTTGGTGTGGAGCGCCGCAGAACGGTTTTTTGTCGGCATTGTTATTATTAGCGGCAGCGGTTACAGGTTTTCTGGTCTGGAACTGGCCTCATGCCAAGATTTTTATGGGCGATGCCTGTAGCGGTTTTTTAGGTTTTATTCTGGGGCTGCTGGCGATAATGACATCTGCAACTGGGGCGATAAACTTCTGGAGTTGGCTAATTTTGTTGGCTGTATTTATCACCGATGCCACATTTACCTTAATCAACCGGATTTTAAAAGGCGAAATCTGGTATGAAGCGCACTCCAGCCACGCCTATCAGCATTATGCCAGACGCTTAATTCGACATTTTCAACAGCAAGGTTTTGAACATCGTGACGCACGAACCAAATCACATCGGCGGCTGAATTTTCAAATGATGTTAATCAATGTATTTTGGTTATTGCCATTAGCGACTATTGCAACGTTTTACCCCTATTGGGCATTTTTAGCGGTTGTAATTGCTTATTTGCCACTGATTTTTATCGCCCATGCGCTAAAAGCAGGAGTTTCTGAATGACAGAGCAGTTAGGGGAATATTTTTTATCGTTATCCCGCCGTAAAAAAGCGGCAATTTTGTTGGGCACGGATGTTTTTTTCTCGATGTTTTCCTTGTGGCTGGCGATGTCATTACGGCTGGGTGAGTTTTACCAACCAACTGGACGGATGGTTTATGTTTTCATTGCTGCACCGATTATCGTCATTCCTATTTTTATTCGCTTGGGATTGTACCGTGCGATTATCCGTTACATCGGGATTCGGGCATTATGGACCATTGCCCAGGCCACTACTCTTTATGCCCTGATTTTTGCCGCCTTCGTATTCCATTTAGGCTCGATTGGGGTTTTCCCGCGCACGGTGCCGGCATTAAACTGGATGATTATGCTATTGCTGGTGGGCAGCAGTCGTTTTTTGGCGCGTTGGTGGTTGAGTGACAGCTATTTTCGTATTGTTGGTCAATACGGCAATCGTGAATATGGCAAAAAAAATGTGGTGATTTATGGTGCCGGGAATGCCGGAGTGCAGTTGGCTTCGGCCCTGATTCATGGGCGTGAATTTAAGGCGGTGGCTTTCATTGATGATGATGTGTCACTGCAAAAACAAAAAATAAATGGTTTAAGAATTTATGCCCTGTCGGCTTTAACTTCGCTGATTAGCCGCTACAAAATCACTGATGTATTACTGGCCATTCCTTCGGCTAGTCACGCCCGGCGCAATGAAATCATTCGGGTGCTCGAAACTTATCCGGTTCATGTGCGCAGTGTGCCGGGGATTAATGAAATCGCTAACGGCAAAATCACTTTTGATGCAGTGCAGGAAGTTGATATTGCTGATTTGTTAGGGCGTGATGCCGTACCGCCGCGTCTGGATTTGCTCCATGCCAACATTTCCAACAAAGTGGTGATGGTGACGGGAGCAGGGGGGTCGATAGGATCTGAACTATGTCGGCAAATTGTTGCTTGCAAGCCTGCCTCTTTGGTGTTGTTTGAAGTCAACGAATTTCAGCTGTATAGCATTCATCAGGAATTGACCGGTTTCGCCAATGAAAACATTAAAATTGTGCCGATTTTGGGCTCGATTACCCACCAAAAGCGGATTGAAGAAGTGTGTCGGGCTTTTAGTGTGCAAACCATTTATCATGCGGCGGCCTACAAACATGTGCCTTTGGTGGAGCAAAACCCCGGGGAAGCAATCTGGAATAATATTTTTGGTACCTTGCGGTTAGCGGAAGCTGCGATTGCGGCGCAGGTCGAAACTTTTGTGCTGATTTCCACAGATAAAGCCGTGCGCCCGACCAATACCATGGGAGCAAGTAAACGTTTTGCCGAGTTAATCTTGCAGGCGTTAAGTCAGAATTCAGCGTTGCATCAAAAAACCCGTTTCACCATGGTCAGATTTGGCAATGTCTTAGGCTCTTCCGGTTCAGTGGTACCGTTGTTTCGTCAGCAGATTGCCAAAGGCGGGCCTGTTACGGTTACCGATGCTCGTATCATTCGCTATTTTATGACCATTCCAGAGGCCGCTGAACTGGTGATACAGGCGGGAGCAATGGGGCAGGGCGGTGATGTGTTTGTGCTGGATATGGGTGAGCCGGTACGGATTGTCGATTTAGCCAAACGGATGATTCGTCTCAGCGGTTTTGAAGTGAAAACTCAGGAGCGCCCGCACGGCGATATTGAAATCATCTACACCGGTTTGCGTCCCGGGGAAAAGTTATATGAAGAATTATTAATCGGTGATAACGTCTCCCAAACCGAACATGAAAAAATTATGCGGGCGCAAGAGAGTGTGATTGAATGGGAAAAGTTGAGCCGATTATTAGCTGAATTGGAACAAGCGGTTACGCAAAGCGATTTTGAAGCGGCGCGAACTATTTTGAAACTGGCTGTCACAGGTTTTGCCCCACAATGCGAGATTATTGATGAAGTGAGTCTGGCGTTGAAAAACGGATTGCCGACTTAGCAAGGGCCGTGATACCAGATTTCTCGGAGTGTGATTTTTATGAAATGTTTAACCAGAATAAATTGTTTAACCGGTTTTTTGCTTTTAGTAACAAATACCGCTACTGCTTCTGACACGCTGGAAGAGGATATTAAGTATTTACGCGCCGAATCATTTATTACTACCGCGTCACGCTATCAGGAAAAAATCACTGACACCCCGGCCAGTGTTGTCCTTATCACCGCCAAACAAATCAAGCAACGCCGTTACCAGAATCTGCTGGATGTACTGAAGGACTTGCCCAGTGTCGACGTGCAGGAAAAACGCCAGCAGCTGGAATATAACCTGATTACTTTTCGCGGCCATTTGCACAGCAACAAGTTTTTAATTTTGCAGGATGGCGTTAGGATTGATTCACCGACTGGCGAAGCATTGGCAATTGCCGAAAACTTCCCACTCTATGCAGCCAAACAGATTGAAATTTTATACGGCCCGGCGGCGGCTGTTTACGGCACTGAAGCGTTTAGCGGGGTGATTAACATTATTACCCAAGACCCGGAAGAGCTTAACGGGGTAAAAGTGGCTGGAAAAGTCGGCAACTATGATTATTATTCGGGCAACTTTCAGGCCGGAAAACGTTTTAATGAAAACTTTGCCATTGAAGTGGGCGGCCATTATCAGACTGCCGATTATGAAAGTATGGCAAATCAATATCCAGATAGCTATGGCAAAGTAGATGCGATTAACTTGAGCAAAAAAGTTTATCGTCCTGCTTCACAGCGGGAGGATTTTAGTGCCAGTCAGGAAAGCAACAGTGTATTTGTCAAACTAAAACTGGGGCAAAATTTGACGCTGGGTTATCAACGCGGTTATCTGGACGCACCGTCAACCACAGGTGAAAGACCCAGCCGAACCATCTATGACCCGGCATCACGCTGGATTACTGAAACCAATCGGGTTTATGGCAAATATAATTTTAAATTTAATGATGATTTAAATGCCAATACTTTGGTTTATTATTCGGCTTATGAAATAGACCCGCACTCAAAATTTAAAAACTATAATGTTGATTATATTGATTCCTATATTTATGCCTTTGGTGATAAATTGGCATTTGAACAACAGTTTCAATATAAATTTAATGAGATACATAAACTAACGGTGGGCGGTTTATATGAAAAGTTTTCATCAATTCCAAAGACCACTGATTTGGCTCAACCTTACGATCCAGATAAAGCCCCTAATCAACAAAATCTTTATCATATTGGCACTAACAATACCATTCCGATTGAAATTAATGAGCTGAATTACAATAATTTTGCCGGGTATTTGCAATTGCAGTCGGCCTGGGCAAAACAGTTTTCCACCACACTGGGAATGCGCTACGATCACGGTTCACGTTATGGCGGCACGTTTAACCCGCGTGTAGGCCTGGTCTATCAACCCCAGGATAATACTACGTTTAAACTCCTTTACGGTGAAGCATTTCGTGCTCCCAGTCCGATGGATACTTCTGAAATTTATGGGATTTTTTCAGGAACCAAAAATCCTGCTGGTCAATACACCAGCTCGTTCTTTCGTGCGCCCAATTTGAATTTAAAACCGGAAAAATCCCGCACTTTGGAATTTGAATTCAGTCATTTTTTTAATAAAGATTTTAATATCTCTTTAAGCGGATATTACACCCGGTTAAAAAATACTATTCTCGCTGTAACTGATAAAACGGCAGTACAATTTATTTCAGGTGGTGATATTAAAGGAACAGAAAGTAATCAGAACTTAGGCAGCAGTTATATTTTCGGTTTTGAATTAAGCAGCAATTATTTATATAAATTCGACAATGGGGTTAATCTGAATTTATGGGGTAATTATAGTTTTACAGATGGCAAAGATAGCCGAAAAGATAAGCCAATAAAATCAAATTTATTATATGTTGCGCCACATAAAGCCAAATTGGGTGTTACCGTTAGTTATCTCGATGATTATTTTGCTACTTTAAAAATGCGTACCATCAGTCAAACGACAACCGCAGCCGATAACCCTAGTGATAGTACCCAAAAACTGAGAGCTCCTGGCTATACCGTGCTGGATTTACACTTGGGAGCGAAAGTGTATCAAGGCCTGTCGGCGAATCTGGATTTTTATAATTTATTGAATAAACAATACTATGGAGCGGGTTCATCGGGAGCGGCTTTTGTGTACACGCCGCAATCCTTGTTATCGGTTATGTTTTCCTTGCAGTACCAATATTAATTTCAGACGAGGTTAAGAGAATGAACGAATGGTTTTTTTCCTATGAGAATAATGAATCCGGTCCGCATGATTTGGAGTACGCCAAGGCTTTTGTCCGCGAACATCCGGGCGCGTATTGCTGGAAACCGGGTTGGACGGATTGGCGGCTGGTGTTTGAAGTGCCGGAAATCCGCAGAATGAAAAAAGACGGTATCACGCCGTTTCCGCCGCCGTCTGATGCGATGATTTCACCCAAACCCAGAACTTTGCCGAACGTGGCGGGTAATCAACAGCAACGAACCAGCAGTAGTAGCCAACAACAGCAGCAACAGCAACGGAGTAACACCATGAGCAATCAAGTCACAGAGCAAGCTTCCAGCGGTTTTGGCAGTCAAGGCTACACCGAAGGATTGGATTATAAAATCTACGGTGCGGAAATGCAGTTTGTGGAAGTCGAACTCGACCCGGATGAAAGCGCGGTCGCCGAAGCCGGAGCCATGATGTATAAAACTTCGGGTGTGCAGATGGAAACCATTTTTGGTGACGGCTCCAAAAATCAGGGCGGAGGCTTTATGAACATGTTATTGGGCGCAGGAAAACGCCTGCTAACTAACGAAAGTCTGTTTGTCACGGTTTTTACCCAAACCAAAAGCGGCAAAGGTAAAGTGGCGTTTGCGGCACCATTTCCCGGCACCATTTTGGCGCTGAATTTAAGCGAATATAACGGCAAACTGATTTGCCAAAAAGACAGTTTTTTGGCCGCAGCAAAAGGCGTGCAAATCGGCATTCATTTTCAGAAACGGATTTTAACCGGTTTGTTTGGCGGCGAAGGTTTCATCATGCAGAAACTGGAAGGTAACGGCTGGGTATTTGTGCATATGGGCGGCACCTTGCATAAAATCAATCTGGCCGCAGGCGAAGTGCTGCATGTGGATACCGGCTGTTTGGCGGCAATGACTGCAACCGTAGATTTTGACATCCAGCAAGCCGGCGGGATTAAAACCATTCTGTTCGGCGGCGAGGGTCTGTTTTTTGCCAAATTAACCGGCCCCGGCACAGTCTGGTTGCAAAGCCTGCCATTTTCACGTCTGGCAGGACGGATGTTATCCGCAGCACCGCAAGGTGGTAACCGCCAACACGGTGAAGGCTCGATTTTAGGCAGTTTGGGCGGTCTGCTGGATGGGGATAACGGCTTTTAAATAATTTTAAAGATTTATTGTGCGGGGATTTATCATGCCAAGAAACAGTGGCAGTTTGAACGCCAATTATGTGGACATCTTGGGGAAAAGCATATTTTTCACCCAAATCAAGTGGCAAGACCGAATTATCACCGCAATTCAAAAACTGGGGGCTGAAAATCCTGACCATCCGTATTTAATCCCCGGTTTCATTGATGCGCATATTCACATCGAAAGCTCGATGCTGCCGCCAGCAGAATTTGCCCGGCTTGCCGTGCGGCATGGCACAATCGCAACAGTTTCCGACCCGCACGAAATAGCCAATGTATTAGGCATGGATGGCGTGTTGTTCATGCTGGAAAATGCCAAACAAACGCCGTTTAATTTCTGTTTCGGTGCGCCTTCCTGTGTTCCTGCCACGCCTTTTGAAACGGCCGGGGCAAGCCTTAGTTGTGAGCAGATAGAAACTTTATTCAGCCAAACGCCGATTAACTATTTGTCAGAAATGATGAACTATCCCGGTGTGCTGGCTGGCGATGCAAGTGTGATGGCAAAACTGGCACTGGCTAAGCGTTACGGTTATCGGATTGATGGCCACGCGCCGGGCTTGTCAGGTGAAGAGGCCGAACGTTATGCGCAAGCCGGTATCAGCTCAGATCATGAATGTTTCACCCTTGCCGAAGCGGAAGAAAAACTGGCCGCAGGGATGAAAATTCTGATTCGGGAAGGCTCGGCGGCGCGAAATTTTGCCGCACTGCATTCTTTAATCACTACCCATACTCAGCAAGTGATGTTATGCAGTGACGACAAACATCCCGATGATTTGGTGGCCGGACACATCAATCAACTTGCGGCCCGCGCGGTGGCGGCTGGACATGATGTTTTTGCCGTGTTGGAGTGCGCCTGCCTGAATCCGATTCAGCATTATCATTTACCACTCGGACAATTGCGGTTGGGCGATAGCATGGACGCAGTGCTGGTGGAAAATTTGCAGAATTTCAAAGCGCTGAAAACCTGGCTCAAAGGGCAGCTAGTCGCGGAAGATGGAAAAAGTTTATTGCCTGGCGTTAGCGTTGCCCCTGTAAATCAGTTTCATGCCCGAAAAGTTACGGCGGCAGATTTTACTATCCCGGCACAAAGTGAGCAGATTCGGGTTATCAAAGCCTTTGACGGCGAATTGCTGACTGCGGAATGGCAAACTCAAGCCAAAATTGCAGACGGTAAAATCATCCCCGATATTGAACGCGATATTTTATTGCTGACCGTCATTAATCGTTACCAACCCCAACCGCCTGCGCTGGCGTTCATCCATGGTTTTGGCTTAAAGTCGGGAGCTTTCGCTTCAACGGTGGCACATGATTCGCACAATATTATTGCAGTGGCTGCGGATATAGACTCTTTGTGTCTGGCGGTAAACCGGATTATTGACGCACAGGGCGGAATTGCGGTTGCAAATCAAAGTGAGTGTAAACTTTTACCATTGCCGATAGCAGGATTAATGAGTGATGCTGACGGCGACGAGGTTGCCGCTGAATATGCAGAACTGGATAAGCGGGCAAAACAATTAGGCTCAACGTTGCGTGCTCCGTTTATGACTTTATCGTTTATGGCGTTGCTGGTGATTCCTGAATTGAAACTCAGTGATCAAGGTTTGTTTGATGGTCGTAGCTTTCAGTTTGCTTCGGTGACGTTGTGAATAAAATCTCTGCGACATTTATTTTAAACCATCGCCAAGTTACCGCCAAAGTAGCCCTCGGCATGGTGGCTCTCGATTATATCCGCAACCTGCAAAAATTAACCGGCAGCAAACAGGCTTGCAGAACGGGCGATTGCGGTGCATGTTCAGTGTTATTAGGTCGGCATGAAAAAGGTAAGCTGATTTATCACGCGGTGAATAGCTGTTTGTTGCCGATGGCGGCGGTGCATGGCTGTCATCTGGTCACGATTGAAGGTTTAAATACGGCGGAATTAAACCCGATACAACAGGCTGTGCTTGATAACGGCGGGGTGCAATGCGGCTTTTGCAGCCCCGGCTTTGTGGTGGCGATGACGGCTTATTTTTTGAATGCGCAAACTGCAAATCTTGATGAGTTTGTCGATGCAGTGGCCGGGAATTTATGTCGTTGCAGCGGCTATATGGGAATTAAACGGGCCTTGCGGCAACTGCTTCAGCAATATCCACTTAATAACAGTGAAAATCGCCTGCAAGATTTAATCGAGAGGCAAATTTTACCGGATTATTTTGTCGCGATTGCTCCTCGTTTGGCAGAGATTCCAATCTTAAAAACACCGTCAAATCACGATGCAATTATGGTGGCAGGCGGCACCGACTTATTTGTCCAACGCCCGCAACTTCTAGCGGCAAGTCAATTAAAGCTTCTTGAAAGCAATCAGGAAATCACGTTGACACAACAGCAATGCCGAATCACTGCCAGCACCACGCTGGAAACCTTGAAAAATTCACCGCTGCTGCAATCCCTGTTTCCGCAGTTCAAAAAAGAGATGGAAATGATTGCTACTACGCCGATTCGGCAACGCGCCACAGTCGGCGGCAATCTGGCAAATGCCTCGCCGATAGCGGATATGGCAATATTCTTTTTAGCACTGGCTGCGCAACTGGAACTCCGTTCTTTAAATGGCGAAACCCGCAGCGTGCGCTTACAGGATTTTTTTCAAACCTATAAGCAGATTGATTTACAGGCAGGCGAGCAAATCGCAGCGCTGAGTTTTAGCTGTCCGCCGCAACCAATATTGTTCAGTTTTGAAAAGGTCAGCAAACGCCAATATTCCGACATCGCCAGTGTTAATTCCGCATTATTTTTAGAATTAGAGCAAGAGACAATCAAGACAGCGCATTTATCGGCCGGTGGTGTTGCTGCGATTCCCTTATATTTAGCAAAAACCTGTGCTTATTTACAAGGTAAAGCCATCAGCAACGAGGTTGTTAAACAGGCTGTCAATATTGCCCAAACTGAAATCAGTCCTATTTCCGACCAGCGCGGCAGTGCTGAATATAAACGCCTGTTGCTGCGGCAACTTATCATCGCCCACTTTTTGAAACTTTTGCCGGATTTACTCAATGCGGAGGACTTATTATGAGTCACAGCGATGCGGTTTTACATCTGCGCGGCGAGTCGATTTTTGTTGATGATATTGTTGTAACGCCTGAGATGCTCCATGCTTTTCCTCTGGTGTCAACGATTGCGCATGGCTTGATTAAAAACATCGACTTTCAGGCGGCACAAGCGTTGGAGGGTGTAGTAGCGATTTTTACAGCCGCTAATATTGCCGGAGAAAATCAAATCGGCAATGCTTCTGTCGGTGAAGAATTACTCGCCAGTCGCGAAGTTTTATATGTCGGTCAGCCGGTTGCGATTATGGTGGCAAAAACTCCTGAACTGGCAAAGCAGGCGGCGGCTTTATGTCAGGTTGAATATCAGATTTTGGAAGCCATATTTAATGCACGAATTGCCGATAACAAAGGATTACATATTGCTCCGCCGCGAACTTTTGCTGTGGGCAATGTAGATAATGCCTGGCAAGATTGCGCAGTGATTGTTGAAGGCCAAACCGAATCCGGGGCGCAGGAGCATGTTTATTTTGAAACTCAAATTGCTTTGGCTTATCCGCTGGAAAACGGCGGCTTGAAATTGCTATCGGCAACGCAATCGCCGAGTTTTACCCAGAAAATCATCGCCAGAGTTTTGAACAAGCCGATGCACCTGGTGGAAGTTGATGTATTGCGCTTGGGCGGCGGATTTGGCGGTAAAGAAGAACAGGCCACAATGTGGGCAACCTTGGCGGCATTGGCAGCCGATAAAACCCAACAGCCGGTGAAACTGGCTTTGAGCCGTTCCGAAGATATGAGTTTTACCGGCAAACGTCATCCTTACAGCGCGGATTTTAAAATCGGACTTAATGCGCAAGGCAAAATTCTGGCTTATCAGGTCAAGTTTTATCAAAATGCCGGCGCAACTGCGGATTTATCGCTGGCGATTTTAGAACGCACCCTGTTTCATGCCGGCGGCAGTTATTTTATTCCGAACCTGAAAGCCACAGCGGTCAGTTGCCAAACCCATTTGCCGTCGAATACCGCCTTTCGTGGTTTTGGAGCTCCACAAGCAATGTTTGTAATGGAAGCTGCCATTTTTGCCGCAGCTGAAAAAATGGGGCTTGATGCTTCGGTGATTCAGCAACAAAATTTGCTGAGCGAAGGCGATTATTTTTATTACGGCATGAAAGCTGAAAACGCCAGAGCCAAAGCCAGCTGGCAACAGCTACAGCAACGCTTAACCGGCCAACAGCAGGCAATCGCAGAATTTAATTGCACCCATCGATTAGAGAAAAAAGCCTTGGCGTTGATGCCGCTGTGTTTTGGCATTGCTTTTACCGCCACTTTTTTAAATCAGGCCAGTGCTTTGGTGCATATTTATACTGATGGCAGTGTTAGCATCAGTTGCGGTGCGGTGGAAATGGGACAGGGGGTTAAAAATAAACTCATTGCAGTGGCGGCGCGGGTTTTGTCGATTGCCGAAAACCGCATCAAAATTGAAAGCACCAACACCACACGGATTGCCAATATGTCGCCAACCGCCGCCAGTAACGGTTCAGACCTGAATGGCCAAGCGGTGTTAATCGCCTGTCAGCAATTGTTGGCCAGTCTGAAAAAAGTTGCCGCTGAGGCTTTGAATGTGACGGATATTGATGCTATTCGCATTCAACAGGAGCGGGTTTATGTAAAAGATGTGGCAACGGATTTAACCTGGTCACAACTAATCGGCAAAGCGTATATGACCCGGACTTCCTTATCGGCGCAAGCTTTTTATGCCACGCCTGATATTTATTTCGACCGCAGCAAAGAATCGGGCAATCCTTTTGCCTATCACGTTTATGGCTGCGCAGCGGTTGAAGTGACGCTGGATTGTTTACGCGGCCGTTATCAGGTTGATAAAGTGAGAATTGTGCATGACGGCGGCCAAAGTCTGGACTTAAAGGTGGATATTGGCCAGATTGAAGGTGCGCTGGTGCAAGGCTTGGGTTGGTTGACCAGTGAAGAAATCATTTTTGATGACAGCGGGCATTTGAAAACCAATGATTTAAGCCAGTATAAAATTCCCGATATTTACGCAGCTCCTGAAATCGAGATTGAATTTTTAAACAGCGATAATCCAGCAGCGGTATTAAATTCCAAAGCGGTTGGTGAGCCACCTTTGATGTATGCAATTGCGGTGTATTTTGCTTTGGCGAAAGCTGTGCAGGCATTTAATCCCGATTGGCAGACGGTTTATGATGCGCCTTTCACCCCTGAAAAAGTGTTGCTGGCTTTGTATCGTAAAATTTGATACTCACCCCATAAAATAAAAATTATTCACGAGGAGAAAATTATGACCTTAGATCCATTAGGCGTAGTTAAAGATAAAATTGCCGATGTGCGCAGCGGCAAGCTGATTTTTTTATCGCACTGCCTGTTAAATCAAAACGCCTGTGTGAAAGGGATTTCTTCGGAACCGGCGATGATAACGCCGCTGATTAAATTGTTGATGGAATATGAAGTCGGCATTTATCAAATGCCTTGCCCGGAAGTGACTTATTACGGCTCGGCGCGTTGGGGACAGGTGAAACAGCAATATTCAACCCCGATGTTTCGCCGCCATTGCCAGAAAATTGCCGAACAAATGTTTGACCAGGCGGAAAATTATCGCGATACCGGCCATAAAGTAATTGGTTTCGTGATGCGCGATGGCAGCCCAACCTGCGGCTTATGCCGTTCGGCGGTATCAGCCGATGATGAGCAGATTTGGGGCGGCATGGTTTGGAAAGTTCCCAGACAGCGCTTTGGGGAAACTCAAGGGGTTTACACCGAAACGCTATTCGCTGAAAGAGAAAAACGCGGCCTTAATGATATTTTGATGTTAAGTTTGCCGGAAGTCCCCGAAGCCGGTAATTTTGATGCCAAGCTGGAAGAAATCAGAGCCGCGATTCGATAACGGCAGTCCATGACGGATAATAATTTTTGGCAATGGCTGGCTGATGCGTTACAGACTAACAAACGCGCGGTATTATTGCTGGTGGTTGCCAGTCAGGGCAGTTCACCGGGAAAAATCGGCGCAAAAATGGCGGTTGCCGCTGATGGCAGTAGCATAGGAACTATCGGTGGCGGTGCGGTTGAACAGTGGTTATTACAACAGGCTCAAACATTGCTCCATACAGAAAACAGTGTGCCGTATTTATGCCTGGAAATGCACCATCCGTCCAACATAGCTCATCAAAGCGGGCAACTGTGTGGCGGCGAACAAACTGTTCTGCTTTATCCGTTTTTTCAGAAAAATATAGGTCTTGTCCTGCAACTGGCTGAAGCTGCACAACAACGGCAACCAGTTTTATTAATCCTCAGTGCAACCGGTGCAACTCTCAGTCATCCAGATTCAAAGCAACCGCAACGGCAATTTCTGCAACACGACGAAAACTGGCAGTATCAGGAAATCATCGGCCAATCAAATCGCGCTTATATTATTGGCGGCGGCCATGTCAGTCTGGCTTTGTCGCAAATATTAAGTTTGCTGGAATTTGATGTCGTGGTGATTGAAGAGCGTGAAAATGTCGAAACCGTGACCGCCAATCATTACGCGCAGGAAAAGTTAATTGTGCCATACGCTCAAATCGCAGAACTGATAGAAACTGGCAGGTTCAGTTATGTGTTTATCATGACTCACAGTCACGAAACCGACCAGCAGGTGCTGGTGCAATTACTGGATAAACCGTTCGCGTATTTGGGGATGTTAGGCAGTCGCAGAAAAACTCAGCAAATTCGGGAAAATTTAGCGGCGCAATTTTCCGCAGAAATTTGGCAACAGTTACATGCCCCTGTAGGTTTGGCGATTAACAGTCATACCCCGATGGAAATCGCCATTAGTATTGCAGCGCAGTTGATTCAGCTTAAAAACAGCGAATCTTGCCAAAATATTACCAAAATGGCGTGACTGTTTAATTTTCAATCCCCAAAAAAAAGACCTAGATAATTTCTTATCTAAGTCTTTTAATGATCGGCTTCTTATGAGATTTAATCCATGCGGGTCCAATTTAATTAATTGTTATACATCAATACTTCGGACAGTTTTAACAAGACACAGCCCCGAAGTTACAAAGTGCCTCATAAGATGAAGACGATTTAATCAAACTCAGATCCAAGGCAAAGTTGCAAAAAATGCGTTCAATCAATAACGCA
>CAIQWF010000002.1 GCA_903875455.1 uncultured Pseudomonadota bacterium | reverse complement strand
GTGATTTGTTTCAGGAAGTGATGTTGCATTTATTCATGACTTTGTTGTCGATAAAGAGCATCTGAATTCAAAATTTTCAGAAACCGTCAATGCGTAAGTCCTATAATCAGTAATAAACTGAATGGCGTAAATCGTATGCTAGACGACGTTAGTCAAACAATGGAAACCGTAGAAAAAGGCAAAGAAGTTTTTGATAAAGTACTGGATACCGCTAAAACTTTAGTCAGAGTAATTGCTACAGCCAGTTTTCTTCTTTAACGTGTGCTAGTAGAGGGGCAGTGTAACAACAACCCCGATCACATCAAACCAGTGTTTCAAATAAAGACTTAACGAGATAAAACATGCTAAATCAAATCAACATTCCCTCTCAGCCCGGATTATTAAAAGCCAACTTTAACGGAGCACTGGCATGAAAAAACTAGCTGTGTTTTTGCTATCTTTGATAGTCATATCTGGAATCGGACTGTATTTAGCTTCGGGAGCGATTTTAACCAAGGTATCCGACAAGATGGTTGATTATGTTGCCGCGAATGCCCAAAACCACAGTTTTGAATACATCCGGCCAACTTATGGCAGCGTTAAACTCAGTTCTCTGAATGCTGTAACCTGGACGGACATCTCGGTTAATGCCGGTCTGGTGCGTGACCAAGCCAAAACTGGCGAAGACATTACTCTGAAAATGGCTGAAATGAAAGTGAGCATGGATGACTTCAGCAACCAAACCTTCCTGATAAATGCTGATGGAATTTCGGCTACCCTGAAAGAAAAAGGCGATAAAGTTGATAGCCCTCATTCTGTCAGCAGCATAGAAGACGGGTATTTGGAAATGCAGCTCAGCCTGAACGGTTTCAGCAAGGATGCCATTGTCGAGCAGCTTCGCACTCTCAAAGAAGAGCTGAAAAAGCTTTCAACGCTTGGTGTTACCAAAATTCCCGTCACTTTTTCCGCTACCGCAAAGTTTCAGATTCAAAACAAACCTTTTGTAGCCAAATTCTCTGTGAGCGGCGAAGGTGAAGAATACCGGCTGGCTATCGACAAAAATGATTTGCAGAAAATTGTTGCCCAACTTCCGGGGCCAAAGCCAAACCCTGCTGAAATCGAACTGATTGCCCGCAATCCTTTTAAAGTCTCTGTTTTAACGGAAATTCGCGACAAAGCCGCTACGACAGCTAAACTCGCGTTTAAGAAGGATCCAAAAATTTCCGAAGATGCCTATCGGCATACACTCTGGAGCTATCTGCTGACTAAAACTTATGGCGAGGAATTTGCCAAACAAGTCACTGATGCGCACGAAGCCTATGCCGATGAGGAAGAGATGTCCAAACCGCTGGATTTTAGCGTGGCCAGTTATCAGGATCTCGTCAATAATGGGGTGGGCCGACAATACGCGCTCAAGAACTACAAAGAATCGGAAATTTTGCAGCGGGTCATGACCGATCCGGCTATTATCAGGGACAATGAAGCGGCGGAAAGATTTGATCTTCTGGACTATTCTGACAAATTAAAGCCGGTGATTCCCAAAGATGATTTATTGGCAGAGTAGAACAGCTGTAAAACCCAGCAGATTATCGGAATACAAATTGTTACTTGCCCGGCAAACCTTGCAAAAATCAGCAGCACCACAAAATAGTTGGAGTAAAATCATGGCTGGTTAATTTATGTCGAAGCGAGGTTAAAGTGAATTCTTATGAAAGATGATGACGATAACGCTAAAGACCCTTATTTAAAACAATCGCGCTCCAGGCCGGTGCAGCCCAAAAAAATCAATGATATCGGCACTTTGTTTTTTATTTACGCTTTGCCCAATGAATATATTTTGCCGATTGGCGTGGACGGGGCAAAACCGGTATTGGGCGGACGTTTTTTCAGGATAGGGCGCAAGTTTTTAAAAGTTCCTGCCTCAGTCGAAACAGTTTATTTTACTTCCGACAATGCCAACCGCAATTATCAGGGCTTGCGGGTTGACGGTTATGCGGTCTGGCGCGTTGACCCGCAGCGTCCCGAAGTGGCGATGCGCTCACTGGATTTTTTTGACCAAATCCAGCCGATGGATAACACCAACCGGATTTTGCAAACCATTTGTACCGAAGCCATTCGCCATATTATCGCCAATATCACTATTGATGATGCGCTGAGGAAAAAGAACGAAATCGCCGATCAGCTTAAAAACCAGCTCACTCATGTGCAAAATTCCTGGGGCATTGTTTTTGATCAGGTTGGGATTGAGCGAATCACGATTTTATCCAGCGAAGTTTTTGATGACCTGCAACAAAAAAATCGTGACGAGCTGCGCTTTGCCGCCGCCAACAGCAAAATGGAAACCGACCAGCTGATTGAGCAGAAAAAGGCCGAATATTCCCGCGAAATTGAAAAAACTCACACCCAGTCGGAACGGGAATCACGGATTTTAAGATCAACTACCGAAACCGAAATTCGCACTATCGAACTCAGCCAGCAAGCCCAGCGTGAAGCGGAACAACTGAAATTTGAAGAGCAAAAGCTGATTCGTGACAAAGCGGCGGATAAAGCCAAACTGAAAGCAGAAACCGACGACCGGATTTTTCTCGCTGAAGAGCAACAACGCCAGTTAAACGCTGAAATAAATGCCCAGACCAATGCCGAAATCGCTAACGCCAAAGAAAAACTGCGGCTTGCCATTGCTAAAACGGAAACCGAAATTGCCGAATTTGAGCAAACCCAGCAAAGCTTGCTGGCGAAGCAGCAGCTGGAAGAGCAGTTGCTGGTTGAGAAACAAAGCTTAAAACTGAAAAGGCGGGCAGAAAAACAGCATGGCAAACTTAAGCTTAAAGCTGAAAAACAGCAGGCGTTATTGGAGCTGTTACAACAAAGGGAAAAACTCGATTATGAAATCAGGTTGCAGGCGATGGAATGTGAAAAACTTGAGGCGGATTTAAAGAATAACGTTTCTGCTGCCAGAATTCAGGCTGATTTTGTCCGGCAATTGCCGAAAATCGCCGCCGCTATCAAGATTGACAACTATTCAGCTTTCGACAGCTCCGGCGCATCGCCGCTCACTTCCATCATTGCCCAGGTTTTGCATATTTTTGAAAATAGCGGGGCAGGGCAGTTGTTTTCAAATTCCAGAGTACAACAACCAGCTGAGCATGAATGAGGCTCGGCTATTTGTTGTCTTTTGCTTAAAGTTTATCAGCCTCAAGGAGGCATATCATGAATATCTTCATTAAGGGCATCGTGATGGTTGTGGTGTTATCAGCGGCGGGTTGCTACTGGCAGCCTTATCCGCATGGTGTGCGCAGCAGGCCTTATAGTAGCGGTTACTACTATAACAAGAGCTACAATAACAATGGTTACTACTATAACAATTATCCTAATAGCGGTTATTATGATAATGATTATCGCAGGGGGTATTATGACAATCACTCTGGGCGATTCTCGCGAATGCCGCCAGTGCAGCAGCCAATGCCAAGACAGCAGCCCTTCATCCAGCCACATTCAATACCGCAGCCAACGCAGCCGTATTCAACACCAATGCAGCGGCCATTTGAGCATCCACATTCAATGCCAATGCCACACTCGTTTGAGCAGCCACGCTCAAGACATCAATCAACAGGAATGCAATCAACGCCATCAACGCAGCAACCGTTTACACAGCCTCATTCAATGCCAATGCCGCACTCGGTTGAGTCGCATTCAATGCCGGTTCAGCAGGCGGTTGAACAGCCTCATTCAAGGCATCAATCGGCAGAACCGCAATCAATACCAATGCAACAGCCATCTACTCAGCCACAAGCAATGCCTCAGGCAGTCGAACACCAGCAACACTCATTCACGGAACGGCATTCAAGACATGAATCAGCACAGCCAGAGTCAGCGCCTCAGACTGTAGAATCGCATTCAGTTCCAATCCAGCAACCGCCTGAGCAGTCCCACTCACGGCATGAATCAGCACAGCCGCAGTCAATGCCCGTGCAACAACCACAATCACTGCCATCGAATAGAGAGGGAAAAGCCAAGCATGATTAGTAAAATGTTTGCAAAGAAATCAACGCCTAAGCCGGAACCAAAACAAAGTGTTCCTGTTTCCGAATCTTTGCCGGCTGATGCTTTTCAAATTGCAATCCAGCATCACCAAAAAGGCGAGTTGCGACAAGCCGAAGCGCTTTACCGGAAAATTCTGCAACACGAACCGAATCATCCTGATGCCCTGCATTTTTTAGGGATACTGGCACATCAGGCAGGACAGAATGAACTGGCACTTGAGTTGATAGCGCAGTCTATCGGTGTTTGCCCGACATCTGGATCGATGTATTGCAACTTGGGACTAGTTCAGCAAGCCTTGGGCAAATTTGACAGCGCCGCAGAAAGTTATCAAAAAGCGCTGGAGTTGCAGTCTGATAATAGCGATGCGCATTTTAATCTTGGCAACACCCTACAGGCACAGGGAAAATTAGACGAAGCGGCGGCCAGTTACCAGAAAGTGCTGACACTTCAGCCTGAACATGTTGAAGCCCGACATCAGTTAGCAAACATCTTTGCTGTCCAGAATAAAATGGCTGCGGCTATCGAAAGTTATCGTGCGGTACTGGCTTTGAAACCCGATTATGCGCAGGTGCATCATAATTTAGCCTGTGCCTTAAAAACACAAGGCAAAAACGATGCAGCGATTGAGAGTTTTCAACAGTTGCTTGCACTCACGCCTGACGATGCCAGCGGACACTATAATCTTGCTGCGGTATATCAGGAGCAAAAAAACTTGTCGGCGGCGATTAAGCATTATCAACAGGCGATTTTACTCAAACCGGATTATGCAGAAGCCTACCATAATCTGGGCGTTACCTTTCACCAGCAAGTAAATTTGCCGGCAGCCATTGCCAACTTTCAACAAGCGATTGCCTTTAAACCCGATTGCGCGGATGCTCACAATAATCTGGGCAGCTGTTTTTATGCGCAAAAAAACTGGGATGCGGCGATTGAAAGTTATCAGCAGGCGCTGGCTCTGAAGCCTGATTGCGGATTGTTTTATACCAATTTAGGCTTGGCACAGCAGGCGCAAGGTCATTTTGATGCGGCAATAGAAAACTATCGCCGGGTGCTGGCAATTACCCCCGCTAATGCAGAGGCATACGGCAACCTGGGAATTGTTTATTACGAAAAAAATGATTTCGACGCGGCTATTGAACATCTGCAACAGGCGATTACACTTAAACCCGACTATGCCGATGCCTACTGCAATCTTGGCGGGGCGCTGCAAAAACAGGGAAAACTGGATGAGGCGATTGCAAGCTATCAGCACGCACTTTCATTAAAACCCGATTACGCCCTGATCCATAATAATCTGGGCACTGCATTGCAGGCGAAGGGAGATTTCGTCGCGGCGCAATCAAGCTACCAACAAGCATTGGCAATTGCTCCTGATTATGCCGATGCACATTGCAACCTGGGCAATCTGTTTCGGGCGCAAGGTAAATTTGAGCAGGCTGCCGTCAGTTATCAACAGGCCATTGCGATAAAAGCCGATTATGTCGAGGCCATTGATAATCTTGGTAGGGTATTTCGCAATCAAGGCAAAGCCAATGAAGCGGTTAAATGTTTTCAGCGCGTGATTTCCTTTAATCCAGAAGCAGCCGAAGCCTATTATAATCTTGGATACCTCTGGAATTTGCAGCGCAAGCTTGATGCTGCAATTGAATATTATCAAAAAGCACTGACCCTGAAACCGGATTATCCTGAAGCGCAGGAAATGTTATTCCACACCCAGCTGCATTGCGCTGACTGGTCAAACTATTTTGACAGCCAGGAAAAAATTCTCACTGCG
>CAIQWF010000001.1 GCA_903875455.1 uncultured Pseudomonadota bacterium | reverse complement strand
TACCTTATATGCAGCGGCGATTAAACGGGCAGCAAAAAAATTTGCCATTAAAATTGTCGCTGAAAAACCCTGGACGCATACTTTCGATGCCCGTCGTACTGAACAGTCTGATATTCCAGTATTTACCCAGGGCGTGGATTATGACGTGCTGGTGGTTGCAGATGAACAAGGCGCTTTTGGAGAATATTTTGATTATCGCACCTGGATTCCACGCCCGGTAATAGGTACACAAGGTCTGGTGGCCAGCGCCTGGCACCGGGTTCATGAACAATGGGGGGCAATTCAGATTCAGAACCGCTTTTTTGAACAGGCAAAACGGCCGATGGATGAGCCTGATTATGGCGCGTATCTGGCGGTTAGAGCGATTGGTGAGGCGGCGGTGCGTGCTCACTCCAATCAAATGCAGCCAATTAAAGATTATTTATTAAGCGAGCAATTTACCTTGCAGGGTTATAAAGGCAATCCTTTGTCGTTCCGCAGTTGGGATGGGCAATTACGCCAGCCGGTTTTATTAGCTGCGCCACGCTCTTTGGTGGCGGTGGCGCCGATAGAGGGTTTTTTACATCCAAAAACAGAATTGGATACTTTAGGTTACGATCAACCTGAATCAACATGCAGGAAAAAATAATGATAAGAAAATTTCTTTTAACCCTAGGGCTAGCGGCGGCTTGCACTACCTTAACAGCACAAGCAGAAACGGTATTTGTCACTTTGGAAAAAGACAATGCGATTGCCGTAGTTGACCCAATAGCCGGAAAACTGCTGAAAACAGTGAATGTTGGCCAGCGGCCACGCGGTATCAGCTTAAGTGTGGATGGAAAACTGTTGTATGTCGCAACCAGCGATGACAACACCATCCGCATTATTGACACGACAGCATTAAAAGAAGTCGGACAATTACCTTCCGATAAAGACCCGGAAACTTTTGCTTTAAGTCCTGATGGTAAAAAACTGTATGTTTCCAACGAAGATGATAATTTGGTCACCGTGATTGACGTGGCGGCTAAAAAAGCAGTGAAACAGATAAAAGTCGGCGTTGAGCCGGAAGGCGTAGCGGTTAGCCCTGATAATCAATGGGTAGCCAGTGCTTCAGAAACCACCAATATGGTGCACTGGATTAATACCCAAACTTTGGAAATTGTTGACAACACTTTGGTTGACCCGCGCCCGCGAGCTTTAACTTTTAGCCCTGACAGCCAGCAATTGTGGGTGACTTCGGAAATTGCCGGGACATTGACAGTGTTGGATGTAAAAACCAGAAAAATCCTGAAAACCATCAAATTAACCGTGCAAGGGGTGACGGCGGAAAAAATTCAGCCGGTTGGCATTGTAATTGATAAAAACCGTCACTTTGGCTATGTGGCAATGGGCACAGCCAATCGAGTAGCAGTGATTAATGCCCAGACATTGGCAGTAGAAAAATATTTGCTGGTCGGACAGCGGGTGTGGAATCTGGCGTTTTCCCCCGATCAAAAAAGACTCTATACCACCAATGGTATCAGCAATGACATTTCCATCATTGATGCCGACAATCAAAAAGTCAGCAAATCTGTGGCAGTCGGGCGTTATCCCTGGGGAGTTGTGGCAAAACCATGACCGAAATCGCTCTCAGAATAGAAGATTTAAGTTTTTCCTATCAAACCAAAAAAGCCTTGGATAATCTCAGTTTCAGCGTTGCCGCAGGTGAATGCACTCTGTTATTAGGCCCAAACGGAGCCGGAAAAAGTACGCTGTTTTCGTTGATTACCCGCCTTTATGACACCCGCGCCGGCAAAATTGAATTGTGCGGCTTCGATGTCAAACAGCAAACCCGACAAGCATTAGCAAAGTTAGGCGTAGTTTTTCAACAAACCACTTTGGATTTAGACTTAACAGTAACGCAAAACTTACGCTATCACGCCGCTTTGCATGGCATGAGCCGAAAACTGGCAAATCAACGGATTGCTGAAGAACTGGAGCGCCTGAATATGCAGGAACGCCGGAACGAAAAAGTGCGGCAGTTGAACGGTGGCCATAAACGTCGGGTTGAAATTGCCAGAGCCTTGCTGCATAAACCTTCACTATTATTATTGGATGAGCCGACCGTAGGTTTGGATGTTCCCAGCCGGCAAGGAATTGTTGAACATGTGCATCGTTTGGCCAGCGAACAGCAGTTAGCGGTTTTATGGGCTAGTCATTTAATTGATGAAATCTACCCCGACGACCATTTATTGATTTTGCATAAAGGCCAGATTAAAGCCAAAGGCACCATTCCTGAAGTATTAAGCATGACTCATGCAAACAGCATTCATAGCGCGTTTAAACAAATGACCCAGGAAGGTGTGTCGTGAGCTTGTTACATTTTTTGCGGGCAATGTGGGGCATTGTCGGACGGGAATTGTGGCGGTTTATTCAGCAAAAAGAACGCTTTATTTCCGCTTTAGTACGACCGCTAATCTGGCTGTTTGTCTTTGCCGCTGGCTTTAGAAACACGCTAGGCATGGCTATTGCACCGCCTTATGAAACTTATATTCTGTACGAGGTTTATATTACTCCGGGCTTGATTGGGATGATTCAGCTTTTTAACGGAATGCAAAGTTCGCTAACCATGGTTTACGACCGGGAAATGGGCAGTATGCGGATTTTATTGGTTTCGCCGTTACCGCGCTGGTTTTTACTGATTTGCAAGCTGATTGCCGGAACAGCAGTTTCGATTTTGCAGGCCTATGTCTTTTTAGGCATTGCCTGGTTTTATGAGATTC
Organism: uncultured Pseudomonadota bacterium; assembly: GCA_903875455.1. Lineage (GTDB taxonomy): Bacteria > Pseudomonadota > Gammaproteobacteria > Methylococcales > Methylomonadaceae > CAIQWF01. The sequence goes on along the minus strand of CAIQWF010000001.1, from coordinate 3,567 downwards.
AAGCGCCAATACAGGGCTATTTCTGGATATTACCGGCATTGATTTTAGATGGTTTGATGCTGGGGGCATTAGGATTACTGTTATCTTCTTTCATCAGGCAACTGGAAAATTTTGCCGGGGTGATGAATTTTGTGATTTTCCCGTTATTTTTTATGTCCACGGCCTTATATCCACTGTGGAAAATACAAGAATCCAGTGCATTGCTCTATAAACTGGCAATGTATAATCCTTTTTCCCAAGGTGTTGAATTGATCCGTTTTGCTTTATATGGCCAATTCAATCAGGATGCTTTCATTTATACGCTGGCTGCATTTATAACTTTTATTATTGCAGCTATCATTGGCTACACTCCCTCGAAAGGAATGATGACCCGAAAAGGAGGAGAATAGCCTGTTCAGAATTTTAGCTGGGGTTTAGTTAAAAACTGATGTTATTTCAGACAGATAAGGTTTTTAATTGGTTAATTTATTGATTTTTTTAAGGCCTGTATTTAACCCGGATTGTATTTTTAGGAATGCTTATAATGCCAAAAACTGCTAGAATAGCTCACATAGTTAAATTTGAATGTTAGTTTTAGAGCAAGGGGCTTTTTAAGTCTCAGATTAGCTGTAAATAATGATTAGCATAGTATTAACCTTATTTATCACGAGAAACATGTGAAAAACTCTTTTTTTCTTGTTATTCCGCCACAACAAAAAAATGCAGACCGATTAAAACTGTACGAGGAGCAAACCTTAAGGCAGTGGGTTATTGACTTGCCTATTGCCAACCCCGGTTTGGCCACTCGCCTGTTCCATGATTTTATTAAAGACTTAAACAAAACTGAAATGGATATCCAGCTTAGACTGGACACTTTGGAGACACTGAAGCCGAGTTTTTTGGATATTGAAGATTACCTGCGAGCCAGACTTGCCAAAACCGGCTTTCCTAAAGCTGAAAATGAACAAAAAATACTTGAAGTAGTGGTCTCAATTGAAAAGGAGTTCACTATTGGATACTGGATGGCCGTTCGTGATTTAACCAAACGTACTGTAGGCTGGTTTCAAGGCAAAAATATCGCTTTGGCAATTCAACGCACCATCAAAGGCTTGGGTAATATTGTGGTTACCCATTATATGATGTGTTTGCCTGTACCGGAGTGGGTGTGGCTTGATCTGCATTCACTTTACGCATTGAGTGTTAAAGTAAAGAAAGACACGACCAAAGTTCCTGATGACTTAGACAGGCCAAGCCGAACCAGTACACCTGAAGAAAGCTATATTCAGGTTTTACTCCTAAGCCTGACAGACCCCAGCGGCTTGATGCAAAGAGAGGTCCAGCAGGTTTATAACTTTTTGGGGAGGTTTAGCTATTTGGCTCACCTGGATAAAAAACCAGTTGGCGCCCAGATGCTGCAATGTTCTGTTTTGGTTGATGAAGATATAGCACCTGCTTTTGAAAGATCCGAATCAGCGACTCATGAATCAAACAAGCTCTATATAAACTTTACTGATTTATACAAAGCCATGAGTCAGCATGACAACCGGATGGTCAGCGATAAAGAAGGTCGGTTCAATGCCATAACCATCCCTAAAGGCGAGTCTGACAGATTGCCGATTGAGTTGATTGATTATCTTGAGCAAAGATGGTTAGGAAACGAATTGCATGGTATGCCGTGTTTTGCAGACCGGTTAGATAGATATTTCTCGATTGGTCTGGAAACAACTTACGAGTTGCAAAGTGGCGGTACAGTTACTGCCGCTTCAGAGCTTGAATATCTGGCGGAGTCCTCGTCAGAAAGAGCATTGTCTTGCCGGTTTAGAAAAGAAGGGGTGATTTCCATAGGCAGTTTGATTAGCTTTAGAAAAGTGGATACGCCACAAAATAAGCGGTCGTTAGGTGTGGTTAGTAAAATAATCATGCCCAAACAAAAAAACTCCAGCCTGGATTTTGAGGTTCAAGTTGTTGCATCACTTATCCAGGCTGTCAGTTACTCAATACCTGATGCACCAAAAGCTGGACTAGAAGAGGCTAATAGTGTTCTGAAAGCTCTGTTTTATGAGGCGGGTGACAATAAAACTTTTATTATCGTTGATTCCTTTTTGCTGAAAGAGGGAGACGTACTGAAGCTGTCAACCTCTGAGGAAGAGTATTTGATTAGCCTTAAAGAGAAGAAAAATGTTGGTTTAGGCTACTGGCAATTTGAATGTGAACGGGCAGCTGAAGCCAGAATAGAACCTGAAAAACATGTAGTTCAACAAAAGAAGGGGTATGACTTCATCTGACCTTAAATAAAGCTATAATTTCTAGCTAGGTTAAAAAATATATTGAAATATAGCGTTATCGTGATAACTTTATCAATTTAAAAAATAATAATTAAAACCACCTGTATTAAGAGGAAAATTTAAATGAGCGATTCTGAAAACCCTAACCAATCAGCGGAAGATGCGAAAAAAACAGCTGGCAACATGATTGCAACTGTGATGGAACTGAAGCAGTCTAATCCTAAAGTGTTTTTCGGCGGCATAGCTGGTGTTGCTGTTTTGTTGTTAATCCTTATGAGTATGGGAGGCGGTTCTGGTCCAGTTGTGCCAGTAACTACGTTGAAACCCCATGCAGTGGGACAAAATTACGTTTTAAGAGGTGTTAACAGTTCAGATGCAAATGGCAAAGTCCGTGTCGTTCAGGTTCCAGGCTCTGTTGCTGCTTTTGATGATAGTGATGAAGATCCAAAAGAACAAGCTTGCAATCACTTACCTGCTGAAACACAGGTAAAAGCGCTTGGCTTTCAGGATTTTGCTGGCAAGAAAGATGCTTTTGTTAATATCGAAATCCTTTCAGGTAATTGCAAAGGCAAAAGAGGATGGGCTTTGGCTATTGATGTGCAATAATTTTAAAAAAAATATTGACATCGCTAAAATTTGGTTTATAATGTTCAAATAAATTGCAACGCGGGAATAGCTCAGTGGTAGAGCACAACCTTGCCAAGGTTGGGGTCGCGAGTTCGAATCTCGTTTCCCGCTCCAAATTTTATAAAAAAGCCGCAAGATTGCGGCTTTTTTTATTGGTCTATAAAGGCTGCGTAGCAAAATGGTTATGCAGTGGCCTGCAAAGCCATATACGCCGGTTCGATTCCGGCCGCAGCCTCCATTCTAAAAGTCAAACTGTGATTTTTCTTCTTGGATCTTAAAGTTTCTAACTGGAAACCAATCAAAAAAAATCTTCGCAGTTCATCAATCAGGCCTTTCAATTTTGCTTACCCTTCTGTATGCAAAGTCTGGCATAATTTAAGCGAAATCCTATTAGCAAAATGGGCTGTATGGTTTGTTTATTTCAAATTCACTTATTTCCCGCTCTTCCGACCAGTCTCTAGCACTAGCTCCCAATTGTTTTAATTTAGGTAATCTTGCAAATATGGAATTTAACCCGACTCCTTTAGGTAACCGTTTTAGAGGTTATCTACCCGTTGTGATTGATATTGAAACAGCCGGTTTTAATGCCAAGAAAAATCCTTTACTGGAAATCGCAGCCGTTATTGTTGAACCTGACAGTGCAGGCAATTTAACGATTACTGAAAGCCATTCCAGT